>JAQVZT010000305.1 GCA_028708055.1 Methanothrix sp. | reverse complement strand
GCTGGCGTAGTGGATACGGAATCGAGACCGCAGGAAAACCTGCTTCTGGCAGGCTGCGATATGCGCGCTGATATCTCCCAGAGCCTGTTTGGAGAAGCGGTTGTCTACAAGAGCCAGTCGCGAATTCATATAGAATTTTCAAGGCAAAGCGCCCCCAAGATGAAAATACTTGAGCAGCTATTTTTTCAGGGAAAGCTTCGCGATGTGGTAGACGGGCTCTGTGGTCCGGGAACTCTGGGACTGATGTGCATTCTGGCCGGGGCAAAACGAGTGGTATTCAATGATGCCTGGCTGGCGAGCGTGCAGAATGTGCTTATCAACTTGCAGGCCAATAAGAGTCTGCTGGGAATCGATGAGATTGAGTATCCAGAGCAATCCAAGAGCGCCGTAGGAAAAGAGCCGGTGCTCGTCGGTCGCGCCCGCGGACAGTGCGAGATCGAGGTCTATCATGGCGATCTGCGGAGGCTCTTTTCCAGAGCCAGGCCCGGCGGCATCTGTCTTATCGATCACTTTCCCGGCGCAAAGACTGCGGAGATGGAAAAGGCCTGCCGCTGCTGTAGTGAGATAGTAATCATATAATCAATTATGCAGTATTGTAATCACGACACACTTTTTACTGCTCAGGATAAAACAAAGAATAGTGGGACAGCGCGGATTCGAACCGCGGTCCAAGAGTCCCAAACCCTCGAGGATAGACCAGGCTACCCCACTGTCCCATAGTGAAGTAGGCCCTACTGGTCTGTAATCTTTAAAAGCCTTTTGCTTAGCAATTCGCGAGATTCTTAATCACAACCTTTTTAAATCCTGATTTAATAGGGTCATCTCATGGGAAAGACAGGAAGCATAGAATGGGTAAAGATTAAAGGCAGAAAGGGTCAGGTCAGGCAGGTCACTAAAGCTGAGGTCACTCACAAGAAGCCCGGACCAATGCAGAAATACAATGCCGCAGGTTCAAGAATTAAGAAGATAAAGAGATCTGCCAAGGCGACTCAAATCAGAACATGATCTCCCAGGACGTAGTGTTGGTTCGCTACGGGGAGATCACACTTAAAGACAGCTGGACCAGGCAGAACTGGGAACGCATCTTAGCAGGCAATATTTCTTTTTCCTTGCAAAGAGCCGGGATAGAGCATAAAGCGGAGAGGGGCGAAGGAAGGATCTTCGTCCATACCTCTGATCCCCGGGCAAGCGAGATTATTGCACGGATTTTTGGAGTAGTTTCCACCAGCCCCGCCGTGACCGTGGCATCCGATCTGTCGGAGATCAGCAGGACTGCAGTGGAGATGGCAGTCCAGGCCAATCCCGGCAGCTTCGCCATCCGTCCCAGGCGGTCCGGGACAGTGTTCTCCAGCGAAGAGATCGGTCGGACGGTAGGGGAGGCAGTGAGGGTAGCGACGCACTCCAAGGTAAACCTGGGTGAGCCGGAGCTGGAGATCTTTGTCGAGGCCAGGAGGAGCAGAACCTTTGTCTTCAGCAGAGTTCTCAAAGGCGTGGGCGGCCTGCCACTGGGCTCCCAGGGCAAGATGCTGGCGCTGATATCCGGAGGCATTGACTCGCCCGTAGCTGCCTGGATGATGATGAAGAGGGGCTGTCCGATAACTCTCCTGCATTTCGATTCAAGGCCCTATGCTGATGCCATAGACCAGTCAATGAGATGCGCAGAGGTTCTGGCAGACTGGACGAGCGGCCGGAAGATCGATTTCATCACCATTCCCATCCGCCGGGGAATTGAGAAGATATCATCTCACTATCCGAGAGCAACCTGTGTTCTCTGCCGGCGTTTGATGTACCGTGTTGCCTCTGAGGTCATGCTGAGGCAGGGCTGCCTGGGCGTTGTCACCGGCTATTCCATGGGCCAGGTGGCCTCACAGACGGCAGACAACATTCTGGCTGAGCAGGCGGCAATAGGAATTCCCGTATTTCATCCGCTCATCTCCTTGGATAAGACTGAGATCACGGACCTCGCCAGAAAGATAGGCACATACGGTATTACTGCCGAGACCAAATCCTGCACAGCCGTGCCGATTAAGCCCATGACAAGGGCAAAGAAAGAGGAGATACTTCTGGCTGAGGAAGATCTGGGGCTGAAGGAGATTGCCCGGGCTCTGGTCAATGAGATGGCGCTAACAAAGATCGGATATGCTTGAAGAGGATTTGCTTGAATCTGGCTTGCTTGAATCTGGCTTGCTTGCATAACATTCGTTTTACTGGTTCAACTATTTTCGGCAGACAGTCTCTTTCTTTTTGGCGCAATGAGCTTCTCAGAGATAGTCGGTTCGCCGCCTAAATGGATTTATGGATATTGATTGCTGAATTTTTTAGCCTGGCCAGTTAGCGTGAAGTAATTTGGCCATAAGCATCCAGTGATTTTCTAGCTAATCGCTAACGCATCAACAGCTGTTAGTCCATGATGACTCAGATCGCAGCAAAATAAAACGCATTATTTATGATATCTGTCACAATTTTTTCGCTATTTCCGGGAAAATGAAGGCGCAAAACATAAATATTGAAAGAAGATAGTATGTGTATCAAATCAAAATTAATTGAGTAAGACAACTCTCGCGCACCATTAGATCGAGATCGAAACGCGATGATGAATCATTAGCATTGATCGCATTTGCGCAAGGCATGATAAATCGGGAATCCGGGTTTTTGGAGGGATAAAGACGGCTGAAGAGAAGAAACGTTCAAAGAAGAGCGCCAAAGGCACGATGACAGTTCAGGAAGCTGGAAGGAAGGGAGGTTTGAAGACCGCTGAAACGCATGGCAAGGAATTTTATGAGGAAATCGGCCATAAAGGAGGCCAGAGAGTCAAAGAATTGATTGAAGAAGGGAAAAAAGCCAAAGCCCAAAGCACTGAGAGCCAGTAGGCGGTCTCGGGCGGGGAATGCTAAGCCAGTCCCGTAAATGCACAACCATATCCCGGAACCATATCCGTTTTGTCGGGACTGGTGTCTTGCTCCCGGCAATTGTCCCCAGGCTCTCGGGCCATGAATTTTGATGGCATCCTTCTCGATATTGGCTCTTTTGAGTCCTTAAGGATTCTGCTTTTGGCTGATCTTCCTTCGGATTGCAGCTGTTTCGGCAGGCGGCTCGAATGGCTGAAGGATATTTAATTGTTGAAACGTCGCAATTGTATCTGTAAATTGGGGAAAATTATTAGAATGAGCGCCATAATCAGATGGGATTGATGCCGGAATGGAGAGGATGGCGCTGAGAATTCTGCGCGGGATTGCAGTAGGGCTGATCTTAGCGACGATTTTGGCTTCGGCAGCATACCTCTGGGATATGGACCGCTCTTATGAACGGATCTCTGGAAAGAGCACAGTCATTCCTTCGCCTTACGGGAACATCGAATTTTCCGAAGGGGGGTCCGGCCCGGATGTACTGGTGATCCATGGCAGCGGCGGAGGCTACGATCAGGGAGAGCTTCTTGCTCAGGCCACGGTCGGAGACCAATTCCACTGGATTGCGCCTTCTCGATTTGGATATCTGCGCTCAACCTTCCATGAAGGAGCCACATTTGACGACCAGGCGCGGGCCTATGCATACCTCCTCGACCGGCTGGGCATCAAGAAGGTGGCAGTGGTTGCGCTATCTCATGGCGGCCCATCCGCTCTGCTCTTTGCCGTGCTCTACCCAGAGCGAGTATCCTCGCTCACGCTGGTCTCCTGCGGCGTTGCGTCCTCAAACGAAACGGCTCAGTTGGATGCAAACCAGAAAGGTGATACACTTACCGCAATTTACAGGTATGACC
>JAQVZT010000304.1 GCA_028708055.1 Methanothrix sp. | reverse complement strand
CTGCTTTCCAGCCTAAAGATATTTGAGGGCCAGGTCGCGGCCACGGCTGCTCCATCGGCCCAGGGCGGCCAAATTCTGCCCCCGGCTTAAGCGATTGAATTAGCTGAGAAAACGACAACTGAAACGGGGCCCGAAACAGGCTTTCCCCCGTCGTATTTCTTTTTCTGGAAATCTGACCGATCCCCTCAGTGCTGCTTCCACCCAAACTTAAAGATTTATATTCTTGCACGTCTTTGATGTCTGCAAATCTTTTCAGTTTGCAGCGCTGAAATGTCTCGAGGTGGATTTGAATGATCAGACCCAGGAAACTGTTTACGATTTCTATGTTTTTCATCCTGGCCGCTTTAATTGTGACCCTTCCGGGTCTTGGCCAGTGCTATGGTCTTCCCTCTCCGGGTGAGGGGGAAGAGCGCATCTTTGCTCAGAGTGCATGTGCCGCAGTGAGCAATGACCCGCCCAACCCCACCGTCTTTACCATTGATGAGCCAAGGACCATCACCAAAATCGGCACGTATCACTGGAACGATGCCTCCGGCGAATCGCCGGGGACTATTGGATTGAGAGATGAGCTGGGCAAGACGTACGGCCCCTGGCAGGCCGAAGGAGAATCTGGCCAGGGTGGCGTTCCTAATGCTTACTGGATCGTCTATTTGACTCCTGCATTGGATTTGCCCGCAGGAACCTATACTATTATCGACTCCAGCCCATCGACCTGGTCCTACACCTACGAGAGCGATAATTGCGGACTTGCTTCGGTCATCGGTCTTGAGGGCGGAAGCGACAGCGGAAAGTCTGCCCCCTGTGCAGGAGATGGTGTGGATTATTCCCCCCGCAGTCCGACCGACCTTTATGATGCTGGACCGGGACTGGTTCCGGGCAGGTACAATATCTGGTACGGCAAAAGGACCGGCACTCAGATAGGAATGCCTGACAAATGGAACCAACTGGGGCCAAAGGAGCTGTTGGGCGGCAAGTTCTATGTCTTTGATGTGACGGCTGCCGGCCTGGCCGAGTCTACACCCCAGATGATCAACCCCATGCTCACCAATCCCGCTCCCGGCGAGTCTTTGGTCTGGCTTAAGCTCAGCTCGGAAGATGCTTATGTGGTCTGCTTTGAGGGACCGCTGGACGGCGGGCTGAACCTGGCCGGTGCCTGGAAGATGTCCGGACATCAGGAAGGCTTCAACGATTGGAAGGCGTACCTGAATTTAAAGAAAGACGGCACCCTGGAATGGACGGAGACCGAGGGGGCTAATGTAGGGGCCAACCGAGAGGGAACCTGGCAATTCGATGGAACGGTCCTCACCCTCAGTTGGGTCTCGCCGGGCGGGGGACAGACCTCCTGGGTATCGCGATCCGTGGCGAAAAATTCTATATCTTCCGGCACCTACACAGTTGAGAGGGCTCCGGGAGGGACCTGGTCTGCGATGAGGTAAAAGAATGAATAACGTCTTGATATCTATACTCTTCCTCATATCTTTGATGGGGTGCATAGTTGCCGCAGATGGAAGCGGCGTGGAGCTGCGGCCAGGAGAAGCATTGGCAGAGATGCGATTTGAGAGTGGAATTGGCCAGCCATGGGTAGGCGGCAATCCACCATCATCCGGCACGTATGATTCCATATATTCTCAATACTATTGGAGCTACAAAGGATCAGCTCCCAAGAAGCATATTGATAGCCCAAAGAAGCATGTGATAGCGGATAGTCTGCCCAGCACAGTCTATTTCAGTTATCAGATGCAAGCCGTGCCGTACACCCAATATCAGAGCAATGCCGCCTACACCGGAGGAATCTCTTTGTGGATACTGGGCTCTTCCAGTTGGTCCCAGTATGCCAAAGTGCCCCAGTATTCCGGTCTATCTCTGCTGGCTGCATCCACCAAAGGCGGCAATGGATATCTGTATGAGATAACTCCTGATGGAAAGCTATCCAAGGAAAGCTTATCCTTCTTCCCTGGCAGCAGCCAGATGGACTTCTATGCGGATACAATCGGCCAGCATGTGCTGCTCTTTACTATTGGCGGCCAGGTAAGCAATGCCATAGTCATCGATGTTGTCAATGCCTACCCGCAAACATATCCGGCGACCTCTGGCTATCCGCCTGCTCAGGTTCCTCCTCCTGCGACAACTGTTCCGCTTGCGATGGGTGACACCCCCGTGACGATAGTCTCCCAGGGCATGAGTGGATATCAGGTCTTCCTGGATGGTAATTACATCGGCACGGAGGGGACTGGAGGAGACGCACTTGATGGAAGGTTCAGCTTCAGTGTAATTGGCGGTCGCAACCATGATGTTCGGGTCTATGATGGTCAATTCAACTACCCGAAGACAATGTTCTTCCAAAAGGGAGTTCAGAAGATAATCTACGTGGAACCGGGTACAGCAGTATATATTTGAGCTGTTGTTTTCTTTTTTCTCTTGCCATCGTCTAAAAAATGAGGGGCGAAGAGGCTTATGGCGTCGGGAAAGTACTTATTCCAGAAGTATACATGCTAAGTGCTCAAAATCGTCTCAGGATTCGATAAATACGATAGGCGCTGCATAGATATCCTAAATCGGAGCGGGGTTTGCCAAGCTGGCCAAAGGCGCGGGACTTAAGATCCCGTCTCGCAGGAGTTCGCGGGTTCGAATCCCGTACCCCGCATTATTGATCTTGGTTTTAGCTAATGACTTCCTAAAATTCCTGTGGCAGGTGGCAGAATTCTTTTTCAGTGCAGCTTCAAGGATGATGTACGATGTCCCAAAAGCGTATGGATGTTAACTGGATGCGCGGATTTAAGGAAGACCTTAAACCTGCTTTTAAGCGTTACAAAAGGTACCTTGAGGATAATGGGCTAAGAGCTTCTACTTGAAATTCTCAGAAACCGATTCACCTTCAAAAGAAGATTTTACAGGATTTCGCGATCCACTTCATGACAAGAAGCTGTCTAGAAGCACGATCAATAATTCTTCTTTCTCGATGATCAAGGGTGGATCAGTTGCAGAAGAAGCTTTAAAGCTGGCGAAGGTGACGAAGAACGCAAGACCGCGAGTGCTCCGGTGGCCAGCCTTGAGCGCCCGTAGCACGCATCCCAGTACGAGCACTGGTGCCCGTGCGGACGCCTGCATGGGGAGCCGGGAGGCCCGTCAAGTGGCCGCGTTGCAGTCGAGCGGACGGGATCGCGGGTGGTCGCTCGGTGGCCCGGGCAAGCCTGCCGGCCTAGGAGCATTGATGGGCAGTAGGATGCAGCTTGGCGGCACGGATGGATGGAAGGAATCCTGTCGAGAGGGAGCGGGGCCTGATCTCGGGCGGGCAGGAAAACAATGGGGGATCGTCGAGTCTCGTAGTTATATTTCTCTGACAATGCCCTCCGACAAAATTTAGTATTTTTTTAGCGGAGAGCGAGCAGAATGGATGCCAAAGATTTTTTGGTTTCACTCTCCTCAGGTTATTTCCAAATTGTGATTGGCTTAAAGCTTGATTCCACGTCTGCGGCAATATTCTTCGAAAGTAATTCCTTGATCCTTATTTTTGAGCAGATATTCATATTCTCCGTCCACATAGGCCGCTTCGCTATAATCAGTTTCCTCTTGGCTCTCCTTTGTTTCGACGGCATCCATTTTTAAAACACCTAAGTCTGGTCATATCGTATTGATATTTACCCTTATCTGTAATCGGAGTCTCCAGATCTTAGAAACGCATTCGTTACGATAATTGCATTTTCTTTTTCGTCGATGAAGTATTCCAGCCTATGCCTGCCTACTCTGAGCCGATACATCGGAG
>JAQVZT010000025.1:1415-15752 GCA_028708055.1 Methanothrix sp. | reverse complement strand
TTGCCCAATGAGAGCTTGCCTTCCCGGTATAGCTCCACTGCCAGAGAACGCTTTATAAATGGACCCAACTGGTCACGATCCACTTTGATCAGGGCCAGGATGGAGCCAGGCATCTCAACTTCTGCTAATACCATCAATATTATCTATTGCGATTATGATATTAAAGAATTGGCATAACCGGCTTGCAGGTGGCCCCGCAGGCCCACACGCGCGCGGGCGAGCCCGGAGGCGCGGGCGGGCAGGTGGGCTGAGATCAGGGCGATTCCGGGATGAAGAGGCCCAAGCCGCTTCAATGGGGCCATGACTTCCCAGCCATGGAAATTTGTCGATAGACCTTCCCGAGGGCGACGAGCCAATCCTGCTTCAATGGGCACTATGGCAGAATCATTGCAGCAATTGATCACCGAACCTGGCAAAGAGGCCCAATCCATAGAAGCGCCCCCCTCCAATGCAAATAGGCCCGAATACTCGCAAAGGTTTCTTATTCTCGTCTCGCCATCTCAGCCTCACATGATATCTTGAGAAATGGTTGAGATGTTTTGGAACTCTATAGCGATCTGCTGATTCAGTCCCTGCCCAAAATCCAGCCTTGCGCCACTCGATGACTGCGTTATCTGCAAGGCTTTTTGAAAATCCCGCCTGGACAACTGCCTTTCGTATAAGGCAATCAATGCGATGATCAAGACGGGCCAAAAGTTGCTTTTGCTCATCAGCACCAATCTCTTGACTCAACCGTTTTCGGTAATGTGCAGGATCATCATAACCTGGAAGTATCACAGGTGTGACTGAAGACCATGATTCTGCAGGCCTAACATAGTACTGAACAATCTTCTCATTTGCCGGAATCAATGAGAGCAAGGCAACAGGTTCCTTATTTTTCTCATCAATCAATTCCTGACCGGATAACGACCGTCGCGCCCAGAGTATTTTAGATTGATTTTCGCCGGCAAAGGTGGTGATAAGAACCCTTCGAACGCTACCAACCACGCGAGATTTCCCATCACTCCGTGCCTCGATGCTAGGCAATGGCAGATATGCAAATCGCTCAAGCCCAACGGGTATATGTTCAAGTCCATCCTTTGATTCACTGTGTCCCAGGACGAACGAATTTATCTCGGACTCTGACCATCCAGCATTACTCGCAGTCAATTTTGCGGTGTGGCGCATCATCCCCGAGACTGCAGAAGTCATTCGAATTGTGTCAAATGCCTTAAAACCGCTTGCATCAGACTTCAGCAAAGAAAATGCAGCCACTTCATGAGGCATGGGCTCAGTTATTCGCCGATATTCGACCCGAGTGTATGCAGATAAGGGCGGAGGAGGGACAAAGCCATTTGAATCTAGGCGCTCTAGAAAACGCTCATGTCGTTGCACTAGATCATCAAGCGTCCCTTTCACAGTCATACGCAAACCTCCGGAAACGATATCATTCGATGGCATCCACCTTTCGCCTGCAAGTTCATTAGCCTGCTTTTCAGATATGATCCTGCATTCGGCCACCGCCATATCTACACCCCAGCCTAACGCAATGACGCCCTTAGCGGCCTCAGATAATTTATTAATATTATCTCTTATATGATCGTCTACTGTATCTGAAAGAGGCCAGAGGTAGTGAACCGAAAAACTATCGGGCAAAAGTATCGGGCGAATGGTTTTCATTGTCCTATGCTTTGCAGGATTCGCGTCTCCAGAATTCGAATAATTGCCTCGACACCAAGCTTTTGCCACGATATCCATAGAATTATTTGGGACTGAGAGGCAATATCCTGGTGCGAGGTCAGGAGTGGACTTCTGTTCAGGCGCAATTATAATTGGAGCAGGCTGTTGTTCAAGCCACCTTAACGCTGCATCCATCATCTCCATGCATCGCCTGGATGCTACTGCTGCAATTACAGACTGGAACACACGCAAAGGTGATGGCGGCCATTCATTGCGTCTTCCATCCGCTAACCCATGAAAAGCAGAATCGAGAAAGTGAAACGAGATGCAAAAATATGATGACATAATCTTTATCACCATAAGGCCATCTAGGCTCGAGATCTCTTGCCTTTCGATTTGCCTTCTCCTGCAACTTCATCGATATCTTTTTTGGCGAGTTCTTTTATGAATTGAACTTCTCGGCCAGGATTAATTCCGAATTCTTTGGCCACCATTTTTGCATATGACAAAACATCTTCGTTTTCAAGAGTAAGATCATCACGACGACCATCGCTAAAAACCAACTTGCATTCGCGTGGTTGCTGAGCATCAAGTACGATGTTGCAGCCTTGGCGGAGGTAAGTTTCAGTCGTCGCTGTTAACGCAATCAGCGCGAGGCCTAGAATATATCTCCGCAATGCCAGCGTTTTCTTTTCGTCGCTGCCTGCTTTGCGCAAGCGGAGAGCAGCAAGGTGAAGGACTGCATCTCGGCGAATGCCACCGTCCGCGATCACACCGCCATGAGTTCCGGTGGAGAGCGCATGTAGCCAGCCACGAGCGGAGTAAGCATCCTTTTTCTTTTTGTCTCCTTCATAATCGGGGATGTTCCCAGCCGCAATATGATCCACCGGAGGAATGTACGTGGCCGATCTGGTCAGCTGGCGAACATTGAACGCACGGATAGTAGATGAAACCAGGCGAGGGAGCTTTGCCTGAGTATCACGAGAATCCCATGCTCCAAAAACAATAGATGTAGGCGCTAGCTCAGCCATAAGGCAATCATTTCCGTTCTGCACTTCAAGAAAAGCATTCCTCAACTCATCTTTAAGACCGGAACAGCGGAATATGGCGTCACCGGCGCGATGGCCAGCTTCAAGAAGATTTACTCGCTTATCGCCCGCCAAAACAGTAAGTTGAGGTATAAGTTCGGCATACTCTCCCTTCATGAATATAGGTTCGATCCTGTTCGCCTGGCTTCCTACACTGTCTATCAGGCAGACGTTCTTTCCATCCGGGAATGAATCTATGTTATATCCACCTTTAAAGGCTCCATCTTGACTGGCTGCAAAAGTAGCTGGGAATATTACGCCATCTTTGCCTTCCACGGGCATCAAATATTCCCTGATCACAATAGCGCTAGGTCCATTATCGTTTAACCATGCATCGTATTTTTTTAGCAATTCGTCATTTGACATTTAAATTCGCTCCATCATGCTCATTTCAGCGTCAGTTTCATGGATTTATTCAAGCAAATTCTTTGAATCAAACCTGCCTCGCAGGAAGGAAGCTCTTTAGATATTTTGTGCGATAAAGAAGCTGAAACTCAAATCTTTTAGAATCCTTCAATCCAAGCAAGCCACAGGCCGCTACCGATGCTATTTCAGGAATCAGAGGGTTAAACCAAATTGAATACTTGTAACATTTCTTTGCTTCATCAAATGATGGCCTAAAGCGCTGCAATCCAATAAAAGCAAGGATTTCAATAATTGGCCTAATCTGGACACGGATTTTTAGTGGATCGAAACTGAATCCTACATCTAGATCAGAACCAACACCCCCTAGATCAGAATCAAAATTAAACGGCACTGAGTCACTATTTTTAGTCCAGAAAAGCAAATCTTCAGGAGTAGTTCGATTAAAATTACACTCTTGAACAAGTCGTTTCATGTTGCTTGCTATGTCCAATACGGATTGCTGACCCGCCCAAGTCTTGAAATCATTGCCGCCAGATCTATTATCAAGAAACCAGTCCACCCTTAGATCAAAAGGTTCACCAAGAAGTATCGGTGCTGCTCGCCACATTTCCTCAAGTTGCTTTTTTTCTGCTTCGAAGATAGGAAACTTTGAGATTTCTTTTTTAGACATCTTTGATAAATTATCTAGACGCTCAAGCTCCATATCATACATAGTATTCGTAATATTACATCCAACAAGGGCTTCAATCAGTTTAACAATATCAATATTTTGATCCAGTTCTTGTGACTTTATAAAAAAGAGTTCCCCCTCTTCGCTGAAGAATCCTACTGATTCCCCCCATAATTGGTTAGATATTTCAAGCAAGCCACAGCATGCGAAGAATTGGCCAGGATTGGTCGGATCGACACGAAGGCGAATTTCGGGCTCGTGTTCCTGTATCATCATTGTTCCTCCATTGCCGAGATACCAGCACTCTTGATTATTTTTGTTGTGTCATTTGCCTGTGATGCCAAGGCATCTGCAGCACGCACCAAAGATTCAAGGTAAGCAAGACCCCATCGACCATACTTCCGCTGGAGCCTACCAAAGCGAAGAGGCACTTCACAGGCGATTTCATCAGATTGGATGTCCATGTGATTGTGATCAAATGCTTCCTCTGATGGAAAATGAGGTCTTGCCCGACCGTGATGGGCTGCAACTAAATGCATGATAAGCTCTTGCACACCTTGTTCAAGCTCAAGAAACTCGTGAATGCTCGACACATCAAGAAGTGATCCAAATTCATGACGGAAATTGCCGAGTTCAGCCGGGTGCATTTTCCCACCGGATTTGGCAAGTACTCTCTCAGGATAATCAAAGTTACCTATCGCCTTCTGCCAAATTTTTCTATTTTTTCCAATATCATGCCAACGTGCTGCAAGCGTCACGGCGGATGCTTCTGCGTCCATTAATTTGAGTCTGGATACGATTGAGCGTGCGAATGCCTCGGCTGATTCGAGATGAAAATTTAGATCTTGTTCTCGGCGGGCAGTTCGCGAACCATCATCTTCGGCAGATTGAGATATAACATACCAGTGCCAAAAGCGCTTGCCTGACTGCGTCTCAGCATCATCTTCTTCTTCCGGATTAAGTAATGTGTCGATGATAGGTGGAATCAGCCGCATGTCTGTGTGTGGTTTATCATCATCCCATAGGCGGCAGCGCAATCGAATTTTGCCCTCTTGATCGAACAGTTGATCAGACACATCGTATCTAATGGATTGGCTGAACTCTTCATCACCCTGCAAAAAACCTTTTGATAATCCTCCGGCTTCTGGTGGTAACAAGACCGTGCAATTGGCGAGATTCTCTAAAGGTTTTTTCTGTCTATTCCTCTGCACTAATTGGTTTAATGGAATAACTTCTATCCCACCATCCGGTCGAACCAGCCATGCATTTAGATCGGGACATCTACCAGAAATATTTTCTATGTTTTCGAAAACTCTATCGGTTCGGTCTCGAAGTAACTCATGGGCTTTGAGCGGGTAGCTTTCAAGCAGATCTAACGGTTTGTATTTTTCCAGCAAATCCCCGGCTATAACCGAGACCTCCTCACGCCAGGCTACATGTGTTTCCGGTGGTTCCCATTCGGCATCGGCAATTCCATGCAGCCAGTCGTCGACAGCCGGACGACCGGGCAGCGTTTGACGCACGGAAGTGAGAGACCATGAATCGAATAGTATGTCGCTTGTGGGGAGAATCTTTGGCTGCGGAGTAAATGCAGCAAGCCGTTCAAGCGCAGGCAAACTATTCAATGATGCAGGACTTGCAATATAACGACCATCCTCATATTTTTGAAGTTTCTGCAATAGATGCAATGTCTTAATGCACGATAGAACGAATGGTGATTCTTTATTAGTTTTCTGATCTTTTTTGCTTTTTTCGCTATTTGAATTACCTAGGCCAGAAGTATCAAGAGTGGGAACTTCAGAATTGGTTTTATTCTCTTGCA
Organism: Methanothrix sp.; assembly: GCA_028708055.1. Classification (GTDB taxonomy): domain Archaea; phylum Halobacteriota; class Methanosarcinia; order Methanotrichales; family Methanotrichaceae; genus Methanothrix. The sequence goes on along the minus strand of JAQVZT010000025.1, from coordinate 10,147 downwards.
TTGAATTGGCAAAGACAATATCTATTACAGAATCACCATTTCCAAATCGATTTACTCGGCCAAAACGCTGAGCCATGCTATCAAATGGAGTTAAATCGCAAACCAGATGATCTCCGGATATGTTTACGCCAACCTCACCCGCAGATGTGCAGACGAGATACACCGTTTCAGGCTGCGATTCTGCAGTTAATGAGGGATTTCTAAAAGTTGGCATAAAGCGTTTGAAGACCGGATCGTTATTTGCCAACTCATCTCTTTCCATCCCCCGCAAGGTCCCAGTTAGCTTTTGCACCTTCAAACCGTTTTTACTCAATTGTTTTTCAATTTCTATTACGTCCTTAACTTTTCGCGCATAAATGAGAATGGCTTTGCCGCTGCGATCATATCTCTTAGCGAGATTTGCGATTTCACCCGCAATTTTCTTTTCTTCAACATTGTGGAAACTAATGCGCTTCTTTGCATTGATTCGACGTTCCACAACGACATGCTCGCGATCCTTATCTGTAAATAGAGGCAGATCAGCATCCTCGTCTGAACGTGCCGTTGCGGTCATGGCCATGACTCGCATTCTCAGAAAGTCTTTGCAGCGGGTTTGCTCCTCTGCAATTGATTCGATAAGCTCCTGAAATGCGGGTTCCAAATGGGCCTCGTCATGAACTAAAAGTGTATCCTGACCGAGAAATGCCGCGTGAAGTGGACGAGATCTGAAACCACGACCGTAGGCTGAAAAAAGCAAACGGCTGCCGATCATATCTACTGTTCCCACGATTACTGCAGGCCTGGCAGGATCATTTCTCCACTCGCCGTTATCAGCCATTTCGCCTCTCAGAGTGCTTATGGCCAATGGATTATCCCACTTCAGGGCTCCCAGGGATTGAAGAGCATCCCTTACTCCTTTGAGCCTGATGTCTTTGTCGAGAGCCTCCCTCATAGTTTCAGCTTCGCGAGTAGACTGATCCACAACAGTTCTGCGGTTGACCACGTAAACCAACCGCCGGGGAAAATCATAATGTGTTCCCTTGCTGGCATGATGCGCCAGCGCCAATAGCCACACTGCGATAACAGCGGTTTTGCCCAATCCCGTTGGTATGTCACAGGTTGACCTGAATCTTTTCTGAACAAATTCCTGGAATAATTTTTCCTGCCATGGAAAAGGTGTTTCCGATTCTTGAAGGCCAGCCAATGCTTTAAAACATTCATTAAAATCAATTTCAGGCATAGCGATAATCACCTTTTAAAACTGCTGCGTTCTGCATCCTCATGGGCAGGCAGTACACCAGCCTGCGCGGCGTCGCCCGGCGCACCTCCTGCCCGGCAAAGCGCCTGCGCCACAGCCAGGCTAAGACCACGGCATCGGTCTTGCCCAGGCCCGTGGGAATATCGATCAGCTCCGGCAGCTTCTCTCCGGTGGCAAGCCGGGTCTGAAAAGGATAGGGATCATGCCCCTTCTGACTATTATTATCAAATGTGGCTGTCCTGAAAAACTCTCTGTACCGCTCTTCCGTCAAAGATGCTTCCTCTGCCAATTGCCCGGCCCTCCGCCTGTAAGCTCTGCGCCCCTCTTCCCTGCGCCCGCAGAGCCATAGTCAGGAAGCCATCATCAGAGATAAATCTATTCTGAGCGGGGCGAAACTAATCCATTCTCTTTGCAGGCTCTGAGTTTGCTGGAAAAATGGCGAAAAGAGCTTTGGCGCAGCGGGATGATCCACTCAACAAAAAAAGGTGGCTACTGCTTTCGGGAATGCAGCGCAATCTGGTTTCCTTCCGAGTCCAGGACTACCGCCATGTAGCCGATATCCTCAGTGATGAGCGTCTTGGGCATCAGCACCTTTCCTCCTACCGACTTAACTCGACCGGCCTCGATAGCCACATCCCCGGAATGAGCGGTGAAGTAGACCCGCACTCCCTTATCAGAAGGAGTGTGAAACTCGCTCTTGACCAGAGAGCCTGTTGCCCCCAGCCCACCCTCGATCATCGGAAACCAGGCCATCTCCAGGGGGCCAATCTGATGCCGGCTCAGCTTGAGATCAAACACATTTTCGTAGAACCTAACAGCTCGATCCATATCCATGACCGGTATCTCAAACCATCCCACAACGTTGTTCTTCATATTCATTCCGAGATCCTCCATCCTCAGACAACTACTGATTTTCTTTTCTTTAATTGACGTCTGCATTAAACAGGAAATTATTGATATTAATATCTTCTCAAATGAACAAAAAGAGATATGAAGATGGGTAGGGAATTTGATAAGCCTGGAACTTTGTCTTATTATCCCATCTTTTCTTTCTCAAGCTCAGCAAGCGCTTCCTTCAGCTTCCTGTAGGTAGCCCCCAAAGCCTCGGATATCACCCTGGTATCAGAGAGCACAGGCATGAAATTGGTATCCCCGTTCCAGCGGGGAACGATGTGCAGATGAATGTGATCGGCAACGCCAGCTCCCCCTACCAGGCCCATGTTTATTCCCAGATTGAAGCCGTCCGGGCGCATGGTCCTCTTGAGCAGATCCACGCAGAGATCCGCTAGCTGCATCATCTCCTCCTGCTCCTCAGCCGCCCAGCCGGATAAGCTGGCCGTATGCCGGTAGGGAACGACCATCATATGGCCGTTGTTGTAGGGAAAGGCATTGAGGATGATGAAATGATATTTTCCCCGGTAGAGAATGTAATTGTCCTCGTCCTTGCTCTCCGCGGGCTTAACGCAGAATATGCAGCCCTTCGGCTTTGCGCTCAAGATGTAATCAATTCTCCAGGGAGCCCATAGATTTTCCATACCAGTTCTCCTTAATTTTTCTCACCAGTCCGCCAGACCAGCGTCCTTCCCTGCACAATGGGCTTTCCCTCTATAAACATCTTTATCGCCCTGGGATAGGCTTTGTATTCCGCCCTCTGAATTCTGGCCTTAAGGCTATCGTGAGTGTCGCTTTCCAAAACGCGCACCGGCCTCTGGTAGACAATGGGACCGTGATCCACATCCTCATCCACAATGTGAACCGTCGTTCCCGTCCACCGAACTCCATAATCCAGAGCCTGAGAAAAGGCATCCTTGCCCCGGAAGGAGGGCAGCAGAGCAGGATGGATATTCAGGACCCTATCCCGGTAATGGCGGACGAAATAAGGAGACAGAATCCTCATGTAGCCAGTGAGAACCACCAGCTCCACCCCCTCCGCCTCCAGAAGGGCGATGAGCTTCTTGTCGTACTCCTCACGGGACAGGCCCGCTGGATCGATAAAATGCGCTGGGGTAGCATACTCACCGGCGATCCGAAGAGCACCGGCATCCGCCTGATCGGCGAGGACCACTGCCACCCGGCCCGGCAGCCGACCGCTCCGCTCCGCCTGGAGAATGTAGCGCAGATTCTCTCCCCGGCCCGAGGATATAACGCCTATTGTGGTTGTCATTTTGCTTCTCTCAAGATGATGATCTCATTTGCCAAGGACAATCTCAATAGCTGATACATTGGTCTCTCCACGCTCGGTATTCAGGACCTCGGTGGAAATGGAGATGCTCTTCACTGTGACATCTGCGAGAAATCGAGACCTGGAAACCTCTGCCACATCCACTGCCCGGGATATCGCCTGGCCCCTGGCCATGATCCTGACATCCTTAGCGCCGTTGTGAAACTGGGTCACCACCGCCAGGACGTAATTCATCACCGGCTTGCTGCCCACGAACACGACATCATTTTCAGCCATTGGGTATCACCTTGGGACTTGATCAAAAAGTAATCAACCAGATCCTAGATAAAGTTGCTGATAATGGATTTGGTGAGGGGTTTGAAGAGGATTTTGATGCCGGATTTGATGATGGACTCAATATGGATTTAATATTTAATTCAATGGCGATTTCAGAGGTACCTGCCTCGCGCCTTGATCTCCCTCACCCTCTGCAAGACGGCTTCCGCCTGGGAATAGGTGCGGCTATATCCGGCCACAAACGACTCGATCAGCTCCTGGGGTCTGTCGTGAGTGCTCTCCAGGGTCTGAAAATAGACATGAACGTCAACCCCCTGTGTCTCTATGGTCCTCTCGTAAAACGACAGACCAAAATCGATGAGACAGATCCTGCCGCGGGTGAGTATCATATTGGAGGTGGTCAGGTCTCCATGCACAATTCCTCCGCTGTGCAGCTTTCCTACCATCTCCCCCACCATCTCGGACAGCTCCTGATCGATCACATCCTTCAGCTTCTCGCCCACAACCCTCTCCATCTTCAGATCAAAGCGAGATACGTCGCAGATGATGGGGGTGAGAACTCCATGCCAGCGGGCGTCAGACATGATCCTCGCCTCTCGCATGGTCCTCTCTTGCCTGATGCGCTCATCCAGCGCCGGCTGCCGGTAGCTCTTGGCTATACGCTCCTTCCTGACTACTCCATTCTCCAGAGTGATGACCGCTTCTGCTCCTCTGCCTATCTCCATGCTATCCCCATAAATCCTCTCTTCTCTTCCAGGCATCGACCAGGCCAATGCAGCCCGTGATCATCATATCCCCGCCGGGAGACGCCGCCTTTGCCCCCTTCAGGGCGCCGCTGCCAAGAAACGCCTGCCTGCGCGGGCCGGTGACGAGCGTGGCCCCTATCCTGCCGGGAACGCTATCTATATAGGCCCCATGGCCTCCATCCTCGAAGACCTCACTGCTCTTTAATGTTCCGTCGCACAGCTTATCGACAAACTGCCTCAGCTTCTCCGGAGACAGCTCAGAGGTGTGGTGCTCGAAGATGGCTGTGATCCGGCCATCCGCCAGAATGGCAGCCACTGTATGGCCGTTTCCGAAGTTGATGATGAGCGCCGGCGACTCATCCGGCAGATCCAAAGCCGCCCCGAAGATCGCCGCCGGGCCGGTATCCATGAGAAGCGGCTCTATTCCTGCCCTCTCCAGGGTCCCCCGCACCGCCTGCATCCTGGTCATGGCCGCCGGAGGCTGCCGGTAGGCGAAAGACTCCAGCCTCCCGCCGGAGCGGATGGCAGCAGTCAGATGCTCAAAGCGAACGAGACGATTGGACCGCTCTGGAGAAAAGCCATGGTCCTGAACTGCCACCGCCATATCGACAGGCATCTCTATTTCGAAGATCTGCAGAGCATGGGCGAGCGCAGCAATGTCGATATCGCCCATATCAATAACCTGAGCATCCTCTGGCGCGTCCTCCTGAATCGTAATACCCAGAGCGGCAACGCGCTCCAGGTTATCATTGATGGTTGCCGCTGCCGAAGGAGTGGCATAGACCCTCAGCCCGGCTGCCAGGTGCCACCTTACTGCGGCAGATGATGCCCCGCCGCCCATCGTCGGTCCGCGCAGAAATATATCCCGCCCTGCCAGACGGGCCCGGTTGATTCTGTTTCCTACAATCACAGTCTGGCTCGGCAGGACCATCTTGGTCGAGCCTTCCAGCGGCACCTCATCGGAATAGAGCAGGATGTCCTGGGTCCCTGCTCCCACATCAATTGCCAAGAGCGACATAAGCATCCCATTACAGCTCATTTACGGGAAAAATTTTATCCTAGGCCACAGAGGAAATAGCATGATCATAGATGTAGTGGTCGCGAGCACATCCCGCTATAATAAGTTCGGACCGGTGAGCTCTCCGGAGCAGGCGGAAGACCTCTCCGGAAAGGTGATCCTGGACAAGATCAGAGCCGCAGGATACACCGCCCGATACGCTCTCTTGCCGGACGGATTTGTTCTCCGGGAGGCGGTGGAGAAGAGCGATGCCGATGCAATTGTCATCTGCGGTGGCACTGGCCTGACGCACCTAGACCTTACACTGGAAGCAGTTTCACCGCTATTTGAAAAGACTCTTCCCGGATTTGGCGAAATCTTCCGCTACAAGAGCCTGGAGGAGGTGGGCACTCGCGCCATCCTTACCAGGGCGGCGGCAGGAGTCTATCATGGCAGACCCATCTTCTGCCTGCCAGGATCGCCGGGAGCAGCGCGTCTGGGGCTGGATCTCATCCTGAAAGAAATAGTGCATATAATTGAGCATATACGGGAATAAAATGAAAAAATAATATAAATTTCATTAATTTGCACCGGATCGCAGTAGCCTTTTATATCATTAGCACTCTGATAAGGTATGGAATTATAGGAGACGATTGGCCAATGGAGACGGAGATTCCAGTGCGAGATATCATGACCCGGCCAGTGATCACAGCTTACGCCGAGCTGGACATATTGAGCGCTGCCAAGAAGATGAGTTCGGCCAACGTGGGCAGCTTGATCATAGTATCTGGCAGCAAGCCTACCGGCATTCTGACGGAAAGGGACTTGGTAAAGAAAGTCCTGGCCCAGGGAACCGACCCCAGAAGCCTGAAGGTAGCAGAGGTCATGAGTGCGCCTTTGGTCTCCATTGAACCTGATGCCAGCCTGCGTGAGGCTGCTGCCCTGATGCTTCATTCCGGAGTAAAGCGGCTGCCTGTGATCTTCCAGGGAAAGCTCGTGGGCATAATCACGGACACGGACCTTGTCTCGGGTTCATCCCTGGGTTTGAATGAGGTATTAAGCGATCTCATGGAGATGCACAAAGAGAGCATCCATTTCGAACAGCCTCAGGTATTGACACGGGGAATCTGTGAGGTTTGCAGCCAGTTCTCAGATAGTCTGCTGAACGTGGATGGAGAGTTGCTCTGCTGGAGTTGCAGGGACGGGAAAAAGTAATCAATATCATTATTGCCGGACCGCAGGGGAGTAATAATGCTAGTAGAAGATATTTTATCCAGAGATCCTCTATACGTCGAGGACTCCACTTTTCTGACCAAGGCTCGTCAGATAATCCGGGACAACCATGTGCGCGCACTGCCGGTTGTGAACAGCAAAGGCATGGTCCTGGGGATCATAACCAATCAGGATATGTTGCGCGTGACATCGACCAGGTCCAATGTGACCGTATCGGGCTTTGTGGAAAAAGCTCCTTTCCTAACAGGGCAGATGGACATCCTCGATGCCGCCCGGATCATGCTCAAGGAAAGGAAGACTCTGCTTCCTGTTGTCGAGTCAGAGGAAAAGCCCGCACTTAAGGGAGTTGTTAGCCTTCTGGATGTGTTCAAAAAAATCGATATTGATAAAGCGCCGGATAAACCGGTATCTGACATTATGACCCACAAGGTCGTAACCACACGACCGGACGATCATGTAACCAAGATCTGGGATCTGATGGTCGAGAAAGACTTCACAGGCCTTCCGGTGGTAAAGGATGGCAAACTCATAGGAATGATCACCAGATTTGATCTGTTGAAAGGAACTGCCAGGATCGGCAAGGAGAGCGAAAGAAGACCAGCGGACTCGATGCAGGTGCCTGTAGAGAAATTTATGAGTTCGCCGTTGTTCAGTGTAAAGCCGGAAGATAGTGTGAAAGCTGCCATTCAGTTGATGCTCAAGCACGACGTGGGCCGAATGTCCGTGGTAAAGGAAGGAAAGCTCGTGGGAATTGTGGACAGAAACGATCTGATCAAAAGCTACCTTGGTGAATAGAGATGAGCAAAGGGCCAACAACGGGAAAAGAAGTAACAAGGATTCCGCAAAAGAGCGATCGCATGCCTGTAGCCCCTGGGTCGGGTGATCGAGGACCTTTACAATTCGACTCCCGGCTTGCCAAGCGGGCAAGTGATGTAGTAGGCGTAGCCTCGCCTGATGTTGTCACCGTCCCGCCGACCACTACCATCATGAGCGCCATAAAGACCATGACCTTCTATGGCTTCTCCCGGCTTCCCATAGCCGACCCGGGAACCAAGAGGCTGATCGGATTTGTGACCTCTGTCGATGTGGTGGACTTTCTGGGCGGAGGACTGCGGCATAACCTCCTGCGAGAGAAATATGGCGGAAACATCTTCACCGCGATAAATGCCGATATCACGGAGATCATGAGCACCCGCCTTACCTACGCCAACGATAAAAACAGCCTGAACGACGTCCTGAAGCTGATGTATGAGAGGAACGTGGGAGGACTTCCCATTTGCGATGAGGATATCCGCATCAAGGCCATAATTACAGAAGAGGATTTTGTGCGCTTCTGCCGGGGCCTTGAGACGGGCCTTTCCGCAGAAGCCTTCATGAGCCAACATGTGGTTACCGCACCGGCTCAAACCACCATTGAGAAGATGACCAGAATGATCATCCAGAAAGGATTCCGCCGCATGCCGATAGTTCAGGACGGAGTCCTCATGGGCATGGTCACGGCATCGGATATCATGAAATATATGGGCAGCGGAGATGCTTTCCAAAAGGTGGTTACCGGCGACATCGGCGAGGTGATGAACCAGCCCATCAAGAGCCTGATCAAGAGAGGCCTGCTTGCAACGGAAATGAAGACCGACCTGGGCAACGCCGCCAGGAAGATGATGGACAATGAGGTAGGATCTCTGCTCGTCATGGACAAAGGATCACTGGCAGGCATTCTGACAGAAAGAGACTATGTGAGGGCATTAGCCGAGAACAGAGGAATTCTAGCATGATAATAAAAAAAGTCAAAGACTATATGAGTGCTCCCATTTACGTCATCGAGCGAAATGAGAACATTCAGAGGGCCAGGAATCTGATGTTCAAGCACTCCATCGGCAGATTGCCTGTGATGGACGAAGGCAAGCTGGTGGGCATTGTCACCAAGTATGATATCACTAACAGGCTGAACCAGGCCGCTCCGGATTGGCGCAGGAGGCCCATCGACAAGATACCCATCCATGTGGTAATGACCGAGAAGCCCCTTACCATATTTCCCGATGCCACCATGCCCCAGGCGGC
>JAQVZT010000025.1:0-1315 GCA_028708055.1 Methanothrix sp. | reverse complement strand
ATCGCAGAGGTTGGAAGGTGGAAGTAATGCAGGTAAAGGACATCATGAGCGAGCCGGTTACCATTGACAAATCAGAGAGACTGGGCCATGCTCTGGATCAGATGGAGAAGAATGATCTGAGAAGGCTTTTAGTCACCAACAGAGACAAGCTGGGCGGCATAATCACCATGAGACAGATCGCCCGCGTTCTGGGGACCCGAAAGTCCCTGGGAATGCCTGCCTCCTCTCTGCATGTGGCATCCGCCACCATGGACGCGGTAATCAAGGTGCTCCCGGATATGGACGTAAAGAATGCGATCGTCCTCTTGCAGAAGACCGGGGTTCTGGTGGCAATGGACGGGGAGAAGATCCTGGGATGGATTCGCCCCAGAGAGATCCTGGCGGCAGTAAATGTGAGCAGCACCGCAACAGCAGCTGATGCCATGCGCGTTCCCCTGACCTGCAATCCTAACGACCGCCTGGTCCATGCCAGGCGCATGATGCTGGACCGAAGCGTGGGAAGGCTTCCTGTAGTTGAAAGCGGCAGACTGGTGGGCATAATTTCGGAACAGGATGTAGCCAGGTCCCTGCGCGCCTTCAGGGATCTGAACGATACCGCCAGCAAACAATATGCCCGCATCTACAACATCCTGGTGTCCGATGTGATGACCCATGAGGTCAGGTTCGTCTACACCGATACGCCCCTCGCCGAGGTCAAGAAGATCATCCTCACCGAGAACAGAGGCGGTCTGCCGGTCCTCAACCGCAGAGAAGAGGTCGTGGGCATGATCACCAGGCGGTCCGTTTTGGATTATCTGGCGAGGACCGGATGAATCTGTCCAGAGTCGCACAGAGACTGGCAATTACGGAGAACAGGCTGCAAAGCCTGCAGGAGACCATAATCAGAGAGTCCGCCTGGCCTGAGCCCCGTCTGCTCCGCTTCGAAAAAGAGTCATCGGGGATCGAGGCCGGGACGGTTATTTTTGAAAACGGCGAGGTCGTCTTTGGCTACCCAAAGATCCGCCGTCCCCTCATGCTCGCCGCGGCAATAGAGCGGCATTTTTCCCATACTGTGGCCGTGGAGGAGAAGATGAACGGCCACAACGTTCGCATCCTGTCTCTAAACGGCGAGATCGTAGCCCTCACCAGAGGCGGCTTCATCTGCCCCTATTCTACGGAGGTGGCCCGCTCAAAGATACCTGAGGCGGTATTCGAAAAGCATCCCCAAAGGGTCCTGTGCGGGGAGATGGTTGGACCGGAAAACCCCTACGTGGCCAGCAGCGTCTATCCTACGGATGGAATCGACTTCTATCTCTTCGATGTAACGGAAAAGAAC
>JAQVZT010000303.1 GCA_028708055.1 Methanothrix sp. | reverse complement strand
TCAGGGAAATGAAGCACCCGCCGCATTTCTTCAGTGGTATTGCCTCTTGCGCCTTCATTAGCCATGGCCAGGGCGGAATAGATGCTCCAGGGCGAAAATAATACATTTTCATTCTTGCCCCCTAGCTCAGAGAAGAGGTCAAGAGCGAACTTGTTGTTTCCAGCAGACAAATCAGAAATGTTCCATTGCTCTATTTTGGATGAAGTTGCTGGCAATTGCCCTATCAGAACACTGCCTTGATTAATTTTTGGGATTATTGCTGGTATTTCCTTTTTCGTGATGTTCTCCTGGCTGTGAGGAGCGCCCACTTCCGGTGCCTGCCTTATGGAAACGCATCCGCTCATCACCACAGAAAAGAGAGCTAAAATTACCAAAACACATAATGAATATGACTTATCCGGTCTGCCCAACGACATGAAACCTTATTGCCACTTTTAATTATTCAAGATTTCCGTCCGTCTCCACTCCGGCTCACCTGGCAGCTCTCAATGAACACTCCCCACCCGCTTGTGCACCTACGCTCACCCGCTCGCGCGCCCGGCAGCACGCCGCCTTGCCATAGCTCGGGGCTTCGCACCATGCAGCCCAGGCACCCCACCTACCCGCTATGTGCAGGCATGCGCTCGCTCGAATTACACTCCTTTTCCCATTTCGTATGCCTGAGCCATTGCGCGGCTTTCAAGAATGTCTCCGATATTCCATACGCCGGTTCCATGGATAATGCCCATTTCCTTCGCTCCGGTGAGGCAGGAGGTAAATCCTCTGAATCCTTCTATCGTCCTTTCCGTCGACTGCTTTCTGCTATCGGCAGCGGTCACAATGAAATACATCTCCTTGTGGCTGATCTCCGTATACCTGGGGCAGGTTCTGTCAATGAGCGTTTTCATCTGGCCATTCATTGAATAGAAATAAACCGGCGTCGCCATCACAATCGCATCAGCGGCGATCATCTTTTTCCAGTACTTCAGCCATGTCATCTTTCTGAACACACTTGTGGCTGGAAAAGCATGAACCACATCCTGTGCAATAGCCAATCTTTTTGTCCGCTAAAAAGATCTTTTCCACATGATGGCCTGCTTCTTTTGCTCCAAGAATAAACTGATCGCACAATAGATCAGAATTTCCGCCTTTTCTCGGGCTTGCTGATAGTATCAACACATTTTTGCTCATTTGAATGATCCACCTTTTAAAATAAAAATGTTTATTTGTATGAATTCGAATAAATACCAATGCAGTCTCCCTGGCTCAGCTCGGTTTGGTCACAGGTAAACAAGAAACCCATGGTATTTCTTGCATTCCTGGCCATGATTTCAAACTCCTTGGGCTCAATGCCGTAATCAGACATTTTAAGGTCTGCAACGCCGCAATCTTCCTGCAGCTTTGCCAGCATTTTAATGAAATCCTCCGGCTCTTTCGCATCATCCATTCCCATGGCCTTTGCCATCTGAACAAATCTGCCGTCGCATATGTGCCTGTCAATGAGTAGGGTGAAATACGCCTTGCTGATCATGATCAGACCTGCGCCATGCGGAAGTTGCTGATGATAGGCAGACATTGCGTGCTCCAGTGAATGCTCGCTGGTCAAAAGCCCAACACTCTCAACCAGACCGGAGAGCGTATTGCCGAAAGCAACCTTTTCGCGGGCGTCAATGTTCCTTCCATCCTTTACCGCCCTTGCCAGATTCCGGCTTATATTTTCAATCGCCGTGATGGCAAACATGTCGCTCATAAGTGAGACTCCTTTGGAGACATAGCCTTCTACACTGTGAAACAATGCATCAAATCCCTGATAGGCAGTGAATTTTGGCGGCACAGAAAGCATAAGCTCGGGATCGACTACTGCCAGAACCGGGAACATGTCATCGTTGCCAAGCCCGATTTTTTCCTGATTTGTTTCATGTGTCACAACCGCCCAGGGATCGGTTTCAGAGCCGGTTCCGGCGGTTGTTGTAATAGCTATCACGGGAAGTGGTTTATGTTCCATTGTTTTGCCTTTTCCGGTTCCGCCAAACACATAATCCCAATAATCTCCATCATTAGCAGCCATGACGGCAATTGCCTTTGCTGCATCTATGCTGCTTCCGCCTCCAAGAGCAACAATAAAATCACAGCCATTTTCTTTTGCGAAGGCACCGCCCGCCATGACGGTTGACCTCAAGGGATTTGCTTCAACCCTATCAAACACCGCCGTCTCTATTCCTGCCATTTTCAACTGATCTTCAACTCTTGCAAGATAGCCATATGATCTTGCGGATTTACCACTAGAAATAACGATCAGAGCTTTCTTTCCCGGCATCTTCTGGGCGTGTAGATTGTTTAATTCACCTGCTCCGAACAGTATTCTGGTGGGCACATACATATTAAAATTCATATCTAATCCCCTAGATTCGAATCGTCTCACTCATCAGTCTGATTGAACGCCTGTTTTGCCATCGCAGCACTCTTCACCATTCTTCAGGCCAGGCCTTTTAATCCCATCTGGCGCGGGAACACTCCGGCCTATTCAATGCATAGAAAAATCATGTAAGGTATAAATATGCGGTACAAACCATTATGTTACATACTAACAGTATTGATACCAATGGATTCAACTGCTGGATAGACTATAGCCCAAGATCACCCAAAGAATGCTTACAAAAAAGCTTCGCCATTATCATCAGAAAGGCTTACACACAGGTGCCGCCGAAAGTGGAATATTATATGATAATAACTAATATATTATACATTATAATTTGGGCAGAACTCATTATCTTCAATGCACTGTAAAGCCTATGCCTATGACTTATAATGCATCGCCTATCTCTTCCTTGCCGTGGCGCTACACCCTTTGCCGGTATGGCCACCATGAAGCAGCCAGCAGAATATCATTAGCCTTCTCTCTGAGAAGGGATATTGCCACATCATCGTCATGCAATTGGCGGCATAGCTGCTCATAGTCTGTAAAATGATGCCGCCCGTAGCTGAGGAGCTGCTGTATTGATGGACGTGGAGTTCCGTAGTGCCTGGAGACTTCGCTATAGAAATCCCTGGGTGTGGATGTTATCTTGACATGGCAGTTATATGCTCGCTTAAGGGACCTGGAGTCATAAGATGATTTCACAGGCATGTAGTCGTCCTCGCTCAATTAGGCGCCTTTAAGATACCTGCTATTCTTAAAAGTTCTTCTTCCTCAATTCCAAGTTGCGATAGCAGAATCTAAGAACTGCGAAGTTGAGCGTGAATTACCGCAACGATGCAGTCTCATGCTCACGAATCTTTAAAAAAAATGAGGTAAGGGGGCATATACTTGCGAGAGCCAGGATGGCTCGAATGTGCCAGCTCCTCTGATTAGTGAAGGCTTAGCCTAAGTCCGCTTCAATAACATCCCTCAGACCATCCTTTGCATCCAGCCAGATCATCGAAGCTAGAGCCGCCCAGTCTAAGATTGACGTAGTCCTGCAATTTATACGAATAATAATTGCTGCATGGATTGTTGTACCATAAGTAATGGTAATTATCCCAATCGAGCGGATGATCCGGATCAAGAACACAAGAAATTGTCGTTGTGTCTGTCTCGCCACATAGCCTGCCCCATTTGTCTACAAATGCGCCGGGATAGACTTTTTTCGCGCAGTTGTTTTGCTGCAAAATCCACTCATCGATAAGCTGACGAACAGATGGGTCCTCCCAGGAGTTGGCAGCATTTGCCGGATTTGATGGTGGGTTTGCCGGCGGATTTGCAGGTGTCTGAGGTTTATCGGAGATTCGCACCCAACGAGACCCGCCAAAATTCT
>JAQVZT010000302.1 GCA_028708055.1 Methanothrix sp. | reverse complement strand
TTCTGGCTCTCCCAAAACTCCAGCTCTTCCGGGTCCAGATGGCAGTCCTTATTCAAATCTTCTTATCCTCCTGATTTAGAAAAAGATGAGGAATATTAATAGTTTGCCAGGCTAATGAGTTGGCATCCAAATGTTGTTTGTCTCAATGATTAAGAACAAGGAGCCGGTGTTGTGTCCGCACAAAAACGCAAGAATGAGCTTTTGGTGATCTCTCAACGGGTAATGCGAGATCTGGAAAGGCATCTTCAGGCAATGGAAAAGGCAGCCGAGCAGATCTCATCCGGCCAGGAACTGGAAACGATTGACGACGCAGGCTATCATATCTATTTAGCCAGAAAGGACCCCAAAGACTGTGGCAGCCGGGCAGAGGCAGTTCTCTCCACCATGAATTATGATGAATTCTATCGCCTTTTGGAAAAGGCTGCTGGGGAGTTCGGCCTGTGCCTGGAGGTGGAGACGAAAATGGAGGTCGTCTTGCCTGAGGCAGAGTTTGAGGAGAACATGATCACAGGCGGCTTTGAAAAGTTCAAGGGTCTGGCCGTTGAGCATCATAACGAGTGCCTGGAGGAGCTGATGGTAGCGGTCTGCTTCCGTCTAAAAGAGCGCGGTTTTGCCGTGGCCTGCGTTCCTGATGAGGATGTGATATTTTATCTCCCGCTAGACCAGTGATTCCCAAACTGCTTTTTGCAGCATGGCCACCACCGGAAGCTTGATGATCACGGCCAGCCGCTCCCCGCCAACGGTGCCGATGACGATCGAGGAGCGACCGTCGGCGATCATCAGGCCGTCTATGCTATTGCTGGCACCATCGATGAAGTAGTCTTTAAAATACCTCTCCGAACCCTCTTTCATCTCTTGAATATCCAAGTCTATGCCCACGAATTTTTCTTTTCGGTCTACTTTGATCTTAAGGTCCGGCACTCTTTTCAGGTTCGTCCTGTGCTCGCTCAAGAGCGACGGGCTGCGGCAAAAGATGATCAGCTCTTGTTCCACGTTGTCGAGAAAATCCCGGATTCTGTTTTTTATGCCCCACTCGCTTCGCACGCACCAGACGGGTGAGCTGCCATGCGCCTCTAGATTGAGGCTCAATAGCTCTCTCGTTGATTGATCGATGGATGCCACCAGCTCATTTCGCAGCTTTTCAATGACCCGGTCAGGTTCCACCGCTCGGTAGTAGGAGGGCGAGCCCTGCACATACTCCACAAAGCCCTTTCCAGCCAGATCCCGGAGGATATCATAAATCCTGGTTCTGGGAACGCCACACAGCTCGTGGATCTCTCTCGCCGAGGCCTCTCCCATGCCCACCAATGCCGCATAGGCTTTGGCCTCATACTCAGTCAGACCCAGCTTTCGCAAGCCATCAACGATTTCTTCTCTCATGTAACTACGTTAGTGACAACAAAGTTATATAGATTGTTGCTTCTGATTATATGGATACGATGATAATGAATAATCTCTTCCGATCTTCCCTCTTTTCCGGCTTGTTGTGTATATTTGCTCTGCTTTTAGCGGGCACAGTCTTCCAGAGCGCCCTGGCACTTGAAGCTGGTGCGCCTATACCGCCAGAAGAGTTTGGGGACGACTACTACAAAGTCTACGGAACGCCCAATTTGACCCTCTCATTGGAACGCTCCAATGTCGATCAGGGTGAAGCGACATCGCTCTTCGCCACCCTCACCAACCGGGGACGGATTGTGGCCTTCGAGGTCAACGAGGAGCCGGGAGCCAATAAAAAAGAGGAGATCCTGGCAGCAGAACGCGAGCAAGAGCTGGAAAAGCAGAGAACTGTGGCCCAGGATGTTTCCATTCTCCTGGTAGCCGAGAACGAGAGCGCCATAGACATCAAACGTGCCGTGGCCTTTCCCGGCAGCATCCGGGAGGGCCAGACCTCTGCCCGGCTGGAGTTTCCCATTGAGGCATACAAGAATACAAGGCCAGGCATCTACCGGCTCAATGCCCTGGTCAATTACACCTATCAAAAAGATGTCTCAGTAGTGGGTGATGAGGATCGTCCGGAAAATCCTGATGTCTACTACTGGTATGAAACCCTCAGCCAGACCATTCCCCTGACGCTCAAAGTCGAGCGGAGGAGTGGAGCGGAGTATAAGATCATGGATGTGAGCCCGTCAACTCTCGCAGTGGGCTCGAAGGACAATGTGGTAAAGATCCGCATAAAAAATATCGGCCATGACAAGGCCCGGGATCTGGTGGCCAAGCTTGAGCCCGAGAGCGGCATATATGTGAGCGTGGACGAGTCGCCTATTCCTCTTCTCTTGCCGGGAGAGGAAGCGGATCTCATCTTTAAGCTGGATGTATCCCAGGATGCCGTTGCCGCCAAGAGATACCAGCTTAAAGTACTCTTCGACTTTTCCGACAGCTTCCGGGATGATCTCTTTGACTCGGAGAACGCTTACATTGAGATTGAGCCGCAGAGCACCGCGGAGCCGCTGGCGGCTGCATTAGTCATCCTTATGGTGCTGGGTGCGGCCGCGCTGATAATAATCAAGAGAAGGGGCAAGAGCTGATCTGCCAATGGCGAAGATAGATCGAAGCCCAGCAATATCAGCTCGTGGGGTGGTCAAGAGCTTCGGGCGGCAGCGTGTCCTGGACGGCCTTACCGTGGACATTCCCTCTGGCGTGACTTACTGTCTTCTCGGGCCGAACGGCTCCGGCAAGACCACCTTCATCCGTGCTGTGGTCCGGCTGCTCCACCTGGACGGAGGAGAATTGTCCGTCCTGGGCCGGCCTGTCTCAGAGGTAGGTGAGATCTACTCTCAGATCGGCTACATGACTCAGCATAAGGCCCTCTATCCAGACCTTACGGTAGAGGAGAATATGCAGTTTTATGCCGGGCTGTACGGCCTTGAGAAGCAGCACAGGGACGAAAGGCTTGCCGAGCTATTGGAAATGGTCGACCTCTCAGAGCACCGCGGGCGCCTGGCTGGAGCGCTTTCGGGCGGCATGTACCAGAGGCTCTCATTGGCCTGCACCCTCATCCACGAGCCGGAGCTGCTCCTGCTGGACGAGCCCACTGTGGGGGTCGACCCACGGCTGCGCCAGACATTCTGGGATTATTTCGGCAGGCTGACGAAGGAAGGAAAGACAGTGCTCATCACCACTCACCTCATGGATGAAGCTGAGAAATGCCAGAGGGTGGGCTACATGCGCGCCGGAAGGATGATGGCGGAGGGCAGCCCCGAGGAGATCCTGCGCCTTGCAGGCCTGCGGCCCCTGCTCAAGCTCTGGCTGGCAGAGCCGGAGAAGGATGCGTCTCTCCTTGCAGCCGGGGGCTATGAAATTGAGATCGTTGATGGTGTGGTGCAGGTCCGCCTGGAGAGCCATGCCCAGATCAAAGAGATCCTGGAAGTCGCCATGCCTCTGGACATGAGGCTGGCGGAGCCACGACTGGAAGAGGCATTCTTGCGTCTCTCGGAGGCGGCATGAGGCCCAGCCCGGCGCGGGCGGGCGTGGTGGCCCTGCGCGTCATCCGCCAGCTCAAGCGAGACCGGCGCACCATCGGGCTGATAGTATTCGCCCCTATTGTGCTCATGATCCTCTTCGGCTATGCCCTCTCCGGAGATATGAGCGGCGTGGCCCTGGGGCTGGTGGACGGAGGCGGGCACGCCGCCTTGCGAGCGCACATCGAGTCGATCAAGGACTTTGATATCCTTCATCTGGGCTCACAGTCGGATGCCGAGAAGCTCATCAGCGATGGTCGGCTGGACGGGGCTGTGATGCTGCAGCCAGGAGAGGTGCGGGTATTGCTGGATGCCAGCAGCCTGCAGATCTCGGGGGCAATTAG
>JAQVZT010000301.1 GCA_028708055.1 Methanothrix sp. | reverse complement strand
CGGAGTAATCGCCGATCAATTCCGCTATGACCTCGGTTTGCTGGATGAAGTTCTTGGGAACGCCTCCGCCGATGTAAATTACGCCGGTCTGAGCGGACTTTTCCACCATCTGGGTGATCTCATTTACATCCTTGATTCCGTCGACCATGATGCTGTGCCCTTCGCGCAGTGCCATGACCATGCCAATTCCCCAGGAGCTGTCTCCTATGGCCGGAACGAAGATGGGAACTTTTGCCTTATGAGCGGCTCCGAGGATGGTTGTCTCGGGCAGGCCCTCTCCAACCATGTACATCAGCTCCCGCGAGGAGTAGCGCCGGTTAGGGTCCAGCTTCTTTACAAAGTCGGATATGTGGTTATCGGCCTTGTGCAGCTCGATCTCTGACACAAAGACATCATAGATTCTGTCGATCTTGCACTCATTGAGATAAGCATCATCTGCACAGGCGCTCCCCTGGTAATGGACGATGCCCAGTCCTTCGCACAGGTCATGAAACAGGTTGGCTCCCGTACTCACCAGGCAGTCCACCTTTCTCTCCCTGAGAAGGTAGGCGATGAACTCTCCCAGACCCGCAGGAACCATTGCTCCGGCAAGACCCAGGAAGATAGTAACATCCTCATCCAGCATCTTCTTCCAGACGCTCAGGGATGTGCCGAGCTGACCTGCTTGAAAGCCCATTCTGCCCATGTCCTGTACCAGATCGGCAACGCCCCTCGCTTTCATGGGTATTGTCGTCCTAATCTTCTCGCCTTTGCAGATAAAATCGTGACCGTGATCCATTGCATCCCTCTGGATTTATTCTCATCATCATCGGTCTGGATATGTCTTAAAGATTGTCCATCGCATCAAGGTTTATATACTTAAAAGCGCCCCTTAGCAAACTTCTATGCAATTAGCCCTGTTTTCATGGGGGCGGCGGAGTGACATGGGGATGGGTGAATAAAATGTGGAAAGCTGAAGATTCCTTAGAGCTCTACGGGATAGAGAATTGGGGCAATGGCTATTTTTCAGTTAATGATTCAGGAAACGTTATAATATTACCTAACAAGGACCCCGCAAAATCTGTGGATGTTATGGACCTCAT
This sequence comes from Methanothrix sp., assembly GCA_028708055.1. Lineage (GTDB taxonomy): Archaea > Halobacteriota > Methanosarcinia > Methanotrichales > Methanotrichaceae > Methanothrix. Next base: position 2,724 of record JAQVZT010000301.1, on the reverse strand, counting down.
CGAGGAGATCGAGAGATCAAGCGACCTCGAGTTTCCTGTGCTCCTGCGCTTTCCCCAGATCCTCGAGGACAGAATCAATGAGATCACCGGCGCTTTTCAGGCTTCCATCGCCGAATTCGCCTATAAGGGCAACTATCAGCCCATCTTCCCCATGAAGGTCAATCAGAGAAAAGAGGTAATCGAATATATCATCAAATACGGCGCCAGGCACGGCATAGGCCTGGAGGTTGGGACTAAAGCGGAGCTGCTTGCGGCGCTCTCCCTCGGCCTGCCCAGAGAGGCGCCTCTCATATGCAACGGCTATAAGGACGAGGATTATCTGCGCCTCGCTCTGAGTATCAATAATGTAAATAATATAGTAATCGTAGTGGACCTATTTGAGGAGATTTTTGACATCCTGAAGTACGCCGAGCAGATGGGCATCACCCCTCGCGTGGGCATGAGGGTCAAACTATTTGCCCGCGGCTCGGGCCGGTGGGTAGAATCCGGCGGCGAGTCAGCCAAGTTCGGCCTTTCCACCAGCGAGGCCCTGGAGCTGATGAACATCCTGCGGGACAAAGGACTTATGGACAGCCTGAAGATGATTCATTTTCATATCGGCTCACAGATCACGGATATCAGGACTATCAAGAACGCCATGAACGAAGCGGCCCGCATCTACGCCAAGGCGCGCAAGATGGCAAATATCGAATACCTGAATGTGGGCGGCGGCCTTTCCGTGGATTACAACGGCTCCAACACAGCTACTCCTTCCAGCGCCAACTACACTCTGCAGGAATATGCCAACGATGTGGTCTACACCGTGCAGAAGATCTGCGACGATGAGGATGTCCCCTGTCCGACCATAGTCTCGGAGAGCGGCAGAGCCATCGCTGCCTATCACAGCATGTTGATCTTCAAGGTCATAGGAAAGAAGAATGCCAAAAACTCCCTTCTGCGCGCGCCCAGGGAGGAAGACCCCATCCAGATCGATGATCTATGCAGCGCTTTCAAGGAGATCAACATCGACAACTACAAGGAGCACTACCACGACGCTTTGCAGTATCGCGATGAGCTTTACGATTCCTTTAATCTGGGCAATATCGGACTGGAGGAGCGGGCTAAAGGCGAGAGTCTCTTCTGGATGGTCTGCAAGAAGGCGGCAGTTCTCGCCAAGCAGGCTGAGGACGATTCCGATGAGTTTCAGGAGCTGAAGAAGCTGGTCAGCCAGAAGTACATAGGCAATTTCTCTCTATTTCAGTCGGTTCCTGATATGTGGGGCGTGGAGCAGATCTTTCCCACCATTCCTCTGCACCGCCTGAGTGAGATGCCCGGGGAGAGGGGACGGATTGTGGATATCACCTGCGACTCGGACGGGGAGATCAAGCGCTACGCCGGGGACAGCGAGGGGCTGGAGTACCTGGATATGCATACCCTCCGGGAGAATGAGGACTATTATCTTGGCATCTTCCTTCTGGGCGCCTATCAAGACACGTTGGGCGACTTTCATAACCTGCTGGGCTGCGCTCATGAGGTTCATGTCATGGCTGATGGCAATGATTGGTACATCTGCCAGAAGGTAGAGGGCGATACCTGCCGAAAACTCCTGGACTTCTTTAACTACGAGACCAAGGACTACATCTGGGAGATCATGGATCGGTGCGTGGACAAGCATCTGAGCATACCCAAGAGGGAACTGGAGCAGATTGAGTCTCAGCTGAACAGGGCGCTCAAGGGCTATACTTACTTCATAACAAAGCCAAACGGCAAGGCCAAGCCAAAAGACAAATCCAAGGAAAAGGATGCTAGGGATGCCAAAGAAGCCAGGGACACCAGGGATTCCGTAAGTATTTGTCACCCAATTTAGCCAATTGCCCGCGTGCTGGGGAGTTCGGTCGATTTGGTGCACCAATAGCGCTAGCATTCAATGCTGATTGTGGTAAGCGGCAGGTGATAATGCCTATATACCTATAATATCCATGGACGATAATGTCTAAAGATGACAGAATTCGGTTGCTGGAATTCGATCGCCCCTGGGCAATTATTAGTGTATTGGAGGTCGCGAATGTGAAGATGATTCTATCACTTGCTGTTACAGCTTTGCTTTTGGCTCTATCTGCGCATGCCGCCGATGAGCTGGATATAAGAAGCGAGGTGGCTGGGACAACTAATGGCGTCAGCAATCTTGCGGATGATAGCTTTACCTGGAATCCTCAGAATTTTCCTGGTTTTTATTATGATCCAAAGAAAGATATCGGCACAGAGGAGCTTAAGGTATCCATAACCGATGAAAACGATCTCAGCGGAGACGCGCCTTATGGTGTCGTTTACACGACAACGGCTTGCCAGAGCGCATTCAGGCGAAGCGATTTTGGCAGTTATAATGTCATCGGCTTTCTGGGAGAGAAGTACTTTGCCGGTTACATAAACGATACCGGTTTAGATCAGTGGATGCAGATTCCATTATTGCGATCTGACGATCCCAACTCTCTGGAAAAGGGCCAGCTTCAGAAGATCCTAATGGATGATAACTCTGAGATTGTAGTGACACAGAGCGAGCCGCTCGAGCTGCTGGAAGGCTATCAGCTCAGCCTCAAGGCCATAGACGGCAGATCAAGCCGGGTTGACCTGGAGCTGAGAAAGGACGGAGTCGTGGTGGATACGGGTTCTGCCTATCCCAGCAAGGATGATGCAACCTATTCCGATAAGTCCTACACCTACAAGAAGGACCTTGGAGATCAAAAA
>JAQVZT010000300.1 GCA_028708055.1 Methanothrix sp. | reverse complement strand
TGCTGCTAGGGGAATGACTGTGAAAGATCCGGCATAGGGCAGCAACAGGACCATCAATCCGATGGCTATCCGGGCGATATCTTCCCGCTCCATAAAGCTACATGACAATATTCATTGCAAAAATACTTTGCCTAGGGAGATGCTACAGCAAGGCCGACTATGATTTACCGCCTGTACGAGCATCTCCTGCAATCCAGGATCGCAAGGAGCAAACTGCCTGGCTGCGTGGCAGTAGTCCTTTGCAGCGGCGATCTAATGGGCGAAGGCCTGCTGCGCCTCAGCCAGTTGCTGGAATGGAGCCTGTCCATCGGCCTTACCTCCCTGGTGCTCTATGTGAATGACGATGCTCCCCAGCTCCTGCGCCAGATTGACGCCCAGCTCAGGAAGACGCCAGCCCAAATAAGCCTGCATACCGCTGATGGCGTAGAGCAGACGGGCAGTGGCGGCCCGCTCAAGGTGGAAATATCTCTGGGGCTGGGCGGCAAGCGCGAGGTGACTGAGGCATTTCGAGGAATCCTCAAGGACGTGCAAACGGGCAACATAAGTCCAGAAGAGATAGACGAAAAGACCATCGAATCGCATTTACGGTTTTCCCAGAAGCCGGATGTGGTGATCAGGGCTGGCGGAAAGAGGCTGAGCGACTTCATGATCTGGCAGGCCGCGTATTCCGAGCTTTATTTTACCGATGTCAACTGGCTGCAGCTGAGAAAGATCGATTTCCTGCGGGCTATCCGGGATTGCCAGAGAAGGGAGCGGCGTTTCGGCCGCTAGTTTTTTTTTTAATTCTACTTGATCTTTTTACTTCATTTAATCTATTTAAGTCTATTTAATTTCTTTTTGATCTTCCGATGGCATTCCTATGGCTTAACCTGTTTAGCGATATCCTTCGACGCAAGGATAGTGAGGAACCGGGCGGGAATGGTCTCAGAGATGATAATATCGCCGTTCACGGTCATCATCTTCACGCCGGCCTTTTGGGCCGCGGCAGCGTCGGCCTGAATCACTCTCGGGTTGCCGGTGCGAAATGTCGCCACATGCCAGGCTTTCTCCGGTGTGGTGGATAGATGGACGTACCTCTGGGATGCAGATTTGATGCCGATCTCCAGGAGCCTGTCGGCTTCCTCTTCGCTCGCTCCATAGTAGAGCTTTGGCAGCTCATTCTCGGGGTGATCAAGCACTACATCTACGGAATGGCCGTATCTGGCCCGGATCTTGTCGCCAAGGATCTCGTACCTTTGCTTGGAATCGGACAACACAAGCGCAATAACCAATTCCTTATCGGCCCAGCGGTGCCTGCCGGTCACCACCTGGCCGAGCTTCTCGAGGTCAACCCAGCCGCGTGAATCCATAGCCAGGCCCAGATCCTCAGGGAAATGCCGGAGACACCCGGCGACCAGCCGGCCAAGCTGCTCAGTCTTGGCATCATCCAAGAGAAGCTGACCGGCAGAGCCGCACTCACAATGCTCTCCCCTGAAGAATCCGTGTTGAGGGCAACGCTTGATCATCTGTAGAACTCCTTGCTCTTAGGGTGGAGCTTCGCATAGATATATCTGACCGCTCAGGCCCTCTGCAATAGCCTGGCTTTGAGGATCAGGATGAGGCCCCCTCTCGGAAAGAGGCAAAGTCTCAAATATCACTGCGCCCAGATGGTCCTTTCATGCCCGGATCAGATGATATCGAGAAAATGATATGCAGGATGCTCGATATGGGCGATGAGGAGCTGTTGGCGGAAATTGAAAGGACCTTCCAACTTTCAGACGAGCGCGACCAGCGGATAAGCGATACCCTGGAGGAGATGATGCTGGAAGTGGATCAGCTCATCTCTCGCATGGACAAAATTGAGGACGGATCGCTGGAGGACGAGCCTGCTGAGGATGAGCCGCTCGAAGACGATGACGAGCAATAAAGCCCAAGGTGAATTTAGTGGACAGCCTACCAGATATTCAAGCTTGCGAACCTGATTATCCCTTCAATTTGACCCGAGTGGGTGTGACCGGCGTCAAGAAGCTGGTGAAAGTCGAACGAGGCAACGATGAGAGACCCGTGGTCCTCATCTCCAACTTCGAGGTCTTTGTCGATCTTCCTTCCGATCGCAAAGGGGCCAATCTCTCCCGCAACTTCGAGGTGATCGACGAGGTTCTGGAAGAGGCCATAAACTGCCCGGTCTATGAGATCGAGGAGCTTTGCGGGGAGATTGCCAAGAGGCTGCTATCCCGGCATGAGTATGCTTCCCGGGCGGAAGTGAAGATGAAGAGCGAGTATATCGTGCGCCGACAGACCCCCGTGACCAAAGCCACCTGCCAGGAGGTGGTGGACATATTCGCTGAGGCAGTGGCCAGAGCCGGGCCCACCGGACACGTGCGCAAGACGGTAGGAGCCGAGGTTTTGGGCATGACTGCCTGTCCCTGCGCTCAGGAGATCATGAGAGAGCAGGTTCGCCAGGAGCTTGCTAAAGCAGGGTTATCCGTCGATGTTGCAGCAGATCTCGCCCAGCGGCTGCCCGTGGCCACGCACAACCAGCGCGGGCGGGGCAGCATATCGGTCGAGGTCCATGACAGGCGCTGCGTTTCCATCGACAGGATCATCAGGATCATTGAGGAGTCCATGAGCTCCAGGGTCTTCGGCCTGCTCAAGCGTCCGGACGAAGCTGTAGTGGTGAAAAGAGCACATAGTAACCCGAAGTTTGTTGAGGATTGCGTGCGAACCATGGCCCAGAAATTGGTCGAAGCATTCTCCGACCTTCCTGATGATGCAGCAGTGACATTAAAGCAGATCAATGAGGAGAGCATTCACCAGCATAACGCCTTTGCAGAGAGGACGGCAAAGATGGGTGAGCTGCGGGCGGAGCTGGCCCGCGTAAAAGGTATTGATGAATAAGGGGCTGTTGATGATAGAGATTGAAAGCATATCCGGCCCTCTCAAGAAATTGCTCAAAGAGAGGGAGATCATTGCCAGGTGTGAGCTTCTCCTTCGCACCTATGATATCGTCAGTTCGGCAAAGCTGAGCGACCAGGAGCGAACGGAGCTGGCAAAAGCGGTGGGTGATGTAATTGCGCCCGGCATATTTGCCAGCATCATGAGCAAGGAGCCGATATTTCCCGACCTGCCCGAGATTGACACCTACACACAGATCGATGGCCGCATATTCCATTTTTCCCATTCCAGGAAATACGGCAAAAAGGACTTCATGAGAGCAGCAGAGATGCTGGAGGCCTCCCTTCCCGAGCTGAAGACCATCCTGAAGCATTGCCTGGCGGATAGAGTCACGGCCTTTATGAGTGAAGCCGGCTATACTCTTTCTGAACAGAAACCTGCGCAAGGATCTGAACAGGGACCGCAGGAATTGAGGTTCTCCGCGGAAAAGCGCATGGCCAGGGTGTTTGCAGTCACGAGCGTGAAGTCTCTGGATATCAATAACTACTCTGCTGAGTCTGGAACAGACTGCATAATAGTGGTGCCGAGCAGCGAGAACATGCAGCCATTTGTACAGTTCTTCCAGGAGAATGGAAAGGCGGCAGAGGATAAGGGTCTTAACATTTGGATAATGAATCTGGAGAAGGGTACCATTGACCCGTTCATCGGATATACTACCGATCTGGACATCTACAATCAGTTCAACAATCCCCGTCTGGCAGAGATGGTGAGAAACAACTGGTCCCAGGGCTGCAGCCAATAGGCCGCCCGAAAAATCGCTTTTTTCAGCATCAGGTAATTTGCATCTTTGCTAATATTACTCCTATAGAGGCTGGCGAATTGGCAGTGCAAATATTATTATTATAAACTAATTGGCTTACCGCTCTCGGAACT
>JAQVZT010000024.1 GCA_028708055.1 Methanothrix sp. | reverse complement strand
CTTTGATGAGAAGCGTCTGGCCGCTTTCAACTGTGAAGAAATCTTCGATCTCCCTAGGTATAGATGCTTGCGGGGCGCAGGGCATATTTCAATCCTCGACTAACAGGGCGTCTTCTTTTTTGCAGATGCATTTGTCGGCACGCTTCAAAAGGGTGCGGATCTGGTCCAAGTCAACCTCAAATGAAAAGCGAATTGAATTGTCTTCCTCGCTACATAAATCGATGTCTACTTTTGGCAGGGAATCGACGGTCAACGTCTGAACTTTTTCTTCCTTCTGCTTGATGCCTATTATTTTGCTTCTCCAGAGTTTGGATGGACCCACTTCCACGAACTCGACCAAGCCTTCGGAGCTGAGAACCGAGAGGTATTTGATCACAGTGGTCTTGCTTACGCCCGCTTTCTTGGCCACATCAACCGTAGTGAGACCTACCTCGGCTTGCCCAATGACATCCAGGATCTTTTCTTTGTATGAGGCCATTCTAGCGCCACCGTTTGCTTGGTAATTCCTTGCATGAGATTGTCGTGCGACAGTAATTTACCTGTTGGTCTGATCATATTTCAATATTTCATATTCAGAAAGATTCTCAGAAGATTCCCAGACAAAAAAAATAAATTCCGATCGGTCTTTGGGGATGCAGGTAGGAGCGACAAAATGGCAGAGGAAAGCGATATCGACAACCCGGGCTGCAATGCGGGATACGAGGATCCCTGGCCGCCTGTGCGCGGCGACTACCAGGTGGGCGATGCCAACGGCAGCGTTGCAGTGGTAACCCTGGCAAGCCCCATCTTCCCAAAGGGCGCTGCCATCTGCGGCCAGTGCAAGACCGAAAACCTGGGAGTCGAGAAGATCGTTGCCAATGTTATATCAAACTGCAATATCAGAATCCTTATCCTCTGCGGTGTAGAATCGAAGGGTCATCTGCCTGGAGACACCATTTTGGCGCTGCACAAAAATGGCATAGATGATCAGGGCAGAATAATCGGATCAAAAGGCGCCATACCCTTCATACAAAATCTACCCAAAGGAGCTATCGAGCGCTTTCAAAAGCAGGTAGAGCTGGTGGACTGCATAGGTCAGGAAGACGTTCATCAGATCGAAGAGCTGATATGCAGGTATGGCCGGGATTGCAGTCCCTATCCGGACCGGCCCTTTTCGGTGATAAAGCGAAGTGTCTCATCAAGGCGGATCTCATTTGATCAAGGTGACATATCCTTTGGCAGCAGAGTGGTCATGGATTCGTCAGCCTGGCTGGTTATAGAAGAGATTGCGGCGAAGGCCGATGCAGAAGGATCAGAGGGATAAAAGTTGTTTCGATTCAGCAAAGAGCAATCGATTGTGAATGTGGCGGGGGTGAAGTTTGGCGGCCAGTGCGGCCAGCTTCCTTCGGTTCTATGCGGCACCATCTTCTATCAGGGACACAGGATCATCGAGGATGAAGAGCGGGGCATCTTTGACAGGACGGCTGCTGAGCGGTTGATCTCAGGGCAGGCAGAGCTGTCCGAGGAGACCGGCTGCCCCGCAGTTTTGCACCTGTACGGCAGAAGCCCGGCGGCATTTGAGAGGTACCTCAACTTTGCCGAAGGGGTCTGGGACGGACCGTTCATCATAGACTCCGCGGACCCTGCCACGCGCATTGCTGCTGCTATTATGGTGTCGGAGAATGGCCTTGCGGACAAAGCGATCTACAACAGCATCAGCCTGGCCACGGATGAGAAGGAGGCGCAGGCCCTGCGGGGCTCGGAGGTCGACTCCGCGATCATTTTAGCCTACAATCCGTCTCAGCCGGGAGTGGACGGATCCCTGGCCATCCTGGAGACGGGCGGAAACGTGCGCGAGAAGGGCCTGCTGGATGCCGCCGGGGAGATGGGCATGCGAAACATTCTCATCGATCCCGCGGTCCTGCCCCTGGGAAGCGGCGCCGGTGCTGCTCTGCGCTTTTCTGTGGCTGCCAAGGCCCGCCTGGGCCTGCCTGTGGGCTCGGGCATTCACAATGCCGTATCCTCCTGGCCTTGGCTGCGAAAAAAGGAGACGGCGATCAGAAAAAGCTGCGATGCGGCGGCGTCAGCCATGCAGCTATTGGCGGGGGCGGACTTCCTGCTCTACGGGCCCATCGAGAGCGCAGAGATCATCTTTCCCGCTGCCGCCATGGCCGATATCCTCATCGCCGAGGCGGTGCGGGATCTGGGGAGCCCTCCCGGCGAGGGGCATCCGTTGCAGAGATTGGTTTAGCACAGCCGGAGCGAATTCAATCCCGGATTGTGAGAAGATTCTTTCCTGTGCCTCTGTATCTTCATAGTGAGATTAGCTTTGAGCTTGATCAAGGATTGCTGCTAAACTAAGCCACAAATGCACGGAGCCACAAAGAATGCATGGAGAAAATGAGATGCCCAGTATTTTATATCAAAAAAATAAAGGCAACCGCCATGTACCTTTCCCGTGAGGAAGAAGCAGTCTATCAGGGCGAGCGCGGCGAGACCCTGCGCCGCATGATGGAGATTTTGGTTGCTCTGGGCGACATTTACGGCGCGGAGAGACTTGTGCCTGTGAAATCCGTTCAGATCGCCGGCGTCTCCTACAAGAACATCGGCGAGGCCGGACTGGAGTGGATATCCGATCTGCAGGGCTGCGTGGTTGTACCCAGCATCCTCAACCCGGCGGGAATGGACCTGTGCCGCTGGCAAGAGATGGGAGTCAGCGAAGATTTTGCAGAAAAGCAGCAGCAAACAATCGAAGCCTACCGCCGCCTGGGTATCACCATCGATTGCACCTGCACTCCCTACCAAATCTATCAGGGCCTCGCCGGTCCGGGCGATCACCTCGCCTGGAGCGAGTCCTCTGCCGTATCCTATGCCAACTCGGTCATCGGCGCCCGCACCAACCGGGAAGGAGGGCCTTCCGCTCTGGCTGCTGCCCTGGTGGGAAAGACGGCCCTTTACGGCTACCATCTGGACGAGAACCGTCTGCCCACTCACCTGGTAGAGGTTGAGGCGGATCTGCACGGGTCAGACTACGGGGCTCTGGGCTTTCTGGTGGGCAGGATCGTAAAGGACGGCGTTCCCTTCTTCCGGCTGCCGGGCCAGCGACCCTCTCCGGATGAGCTGAAGGCCCTGGGCGCGGCCATGGCCGCCAGTGGATCAGTCGCTCTCTACTACGTGCAGGATGTGACGCCAAGGCCGCCTGCGGGCGGCGGCCAGCCGGAAGAGACGCTGCACCTGGATAGAAAGGAGATCGCTGAGGTCTATGCTCGCTTTCCGGCAGAGGGCGCTGATGCTGTGGCTCTGGGCTGTCCCCACTGCTCTGCAGAGGAGCTGGAGAGGATCGCCGGATTGCTCCAGGGCCAAAAGGTGCAAAAGGAGCTGTGGGTCTGTACTGCCAGAAAGATCGCAGAGGCTAATCCCGGTCGGGTGGCAGCCATCGAAAAGAGCGGCGCGCACGTCTTTTGCGATACCTGCATGGTCGTCTCTCCGGCCACGGAACGCTTCTCCAGGATGCTGACCTGCTCAGGAAAGGCTCTCTCCTACCTGCCCGGTCTGGCTGGTGTTAAGGCTGGCCTGGGAAGCCTTGAGGATTGCATCAATGCGGCGCTTGGGAGGCAGCAATGATAGAGATCAAATGCCACAGGGTTGCCAGCGGCTGCGCCAGCGGCCCGGCGCTGGTGACGCTAGAAGCCATCTCATTTCTGGGAAACGTCGATGCTGCGACCGGCATGGTGGTCGATCCGGCGCATGAGCTATTCGGCCAGTGCATAGCCGGAAAAGTGCTCATCTTTCCGGGGGGCAAAGGCTCTACTGTGGGCTCTTACGTCATCTACCAGCTCAAAAAGAAGGGACTTGCGCCCGCCGCCATGATCAACATCCGCTCCGAGCCTATCGTAGCTGTGGGAGCTATCATCAGCGGCATTCCTCTGGTAGACAGAGTGAGCGAAGAGATCTTGCGGTTAGAGAGCGGAACGATTGTAGAGGTTGATGCTGACGAAGAGATGATCCGGATTTTTTGAGAGGATCAAATCTCATCCGATCCTGCACCGATAACTATCCAATCCCCGAAAAAGCCGGCGCCCCTGGACAAATCCTCCAGAAAGGATCGGCTGTCTAAATAGCGGTTAATGGATCATTGGAATGATTGTTATTCATGGGAGGGGTCGTAAAGGATGGATTTCGCAGCCCATTGCCCTCATAGAGCCAAGACTTTTGCACCACGCATCAATCTTAAGAAGCATTAAATACTATAATGTGGTCTGGCAATAGAAACAGATATTGGTGCATATATGCGGATTTCAGTCGTGGGTGGGGGTTACGTTGGTCTTGTTTCTTCTGCGTGTCTGGCGGAGTTGGGCCATTCAGTCAATCTGATCGAAATAGACAAAAAAAAAGTAACCTGCATAAAATCAGGCCATTCTCCTATATTTGAGGATGGACTTGATGAGATGCTCGCCAAGCATATCAACCTCAATCTGAAGATAAGCTCAGACTACAATGATGTGCCCCTTTCAGATGCAACTTTTATTTGCGTTGGCACGCCCCAATCTCATGATGGGAGCGCTGATCTATCCATGATAAAAGCCGCCAGCCACTCCATTGGAAATGTTCTTCGGGATTCTGAGAAATATCATGTTGTTGCGGTTAAAAGCACCGTGCCCCCCAGTACCACCCAACAGCTTGTCATGCCTATTATCCTGGAGAATGGTCGAATAAAGGATCAAAACATCGGATTTGTAATGAATCCTGAGTTTCTACGTGAAGGGCGTGCCATTCAGGATTTCATGAAGCCGGACCGCATAGTTATCGGCAGTTCGGATATAAAGGCAGGCGATCTCATAGCGACAGTTTATCATGGCTTGAATGCACCTGTAGTCAGGACAGGAATCACGGAAGCTGAAATGGTAAAATATGCATCTAACGCCTTTCTGGCCACAAAAATATCTTTTTCTAATGAGATCGGCAACATCTGCAAACGTCTTGGTATAGATGTATATGAGGTTATGAAGGGCGTAGGTTTGGATCACAGGATCAACCCCTATTTCCTCAATGCAGGTGCCGGCTTTGGAGGTAGCTGCTTTCCGAAAGATATAATGGCATTGATACATCTGGCAGAAAGGCTGGAAGAGGATCCGATTCTTCTGAAATCGATCATTACGGTCAACGAGCACCAGCCCAAACGGATGGTTGACATGCTGGAGAAAAAGATCGGATCGTTGAGCGGAAAGAAGGTTGCTGTGCTTGGTCTTGCCTTTAAGGACAATACCGACGATGTCAGAGATTCCAGATCAATTGGAGTCATTTTGGATCTGAAGAATAAAGGGGCTTGGGTCGCAGCGTATGACCCGAAGGCGAATGTATCCATGCGCAGCATCATACCTGATATAGACTATTGCTCAAGTGCTGCAGAAGCTCTCAAGAATGCCGATGCATGCCTGGTTATGACCGAATGGCCTGAGTTTAGCTCACTGGAAAAAGAGTTCGATCTCATGAAGTCAAGAATCATCATCGAGGGAAGGAAGATCCTTTCCTGCGCAGACTGCGAAGGGATATGCTGGTGAATGAAGAAACCTCTAAGGTGCAATTATGCAAAAATCATTTGTCAGAAAAGCGGTAATTCCTGCAGCAGGCATGGGCACAAGATTTCTTCCCATAACTAGGGCACAGCCAAAGGAGATGCTTCCAGTAGTGGACAAGCCGGTCATACAATATGTAGTGGAAGAAGCGGTATCTTCAGGAATAGATGACATACTGATAATTACCGGGCGAGGAAAAAGGGCCATTGAAGACCATTTCGATCTGTCGTGCGATCTCGATAAGAAGCTCAGGGAGAAGAAAAATTCTGCGCTCTTTGACCAAAATCAACATATCTCAAACATGGCTGATATCCATTACATAAGACAAAAAGAGCAAAACGGTCTGGGAGACGCAATTCATCATGCGGAGCGACATTGTGACAACGAGCCTTTTGTAGTTCTCCTGGGGGATACCATTACTGTTCCTCGCAACGGGGCAAAAACCTGCACCCGCCAAATGATAGACGTTTTCAATAGATATCAGAAGACAATTGTGGCGGTAGAGGAAGTCCCTCTGAATAAGGTCAAAGACTATGGCATAATAGACGGCACTCTTCTTGAAGATGGCGTTTATGAAATAAAAGATATTGTAGAAAAACCTACTTCAAAGGAGGCGCCTTCAAATCTTGGGGCGATCGGCAGATACATACTGACTCCAGATATATTCGAGGTTCTCCGAAATATTAGTCCAGGCTATGGAGGAGAGATTCAGCTAACCGACGCCCTTAAACGCCTTAGCAGTATCGGTTTGATCACTAGTTGCAGGCGCTATGACATAGGTGATAAGCTGGGCTGGATGAAATCAAGCATCGAAATGACCCTGGCAAGAGAAGAATATGCCAGTGAATTGATGCTCTTCATGAAGGCGCTGATCAATGAACATCAATCCAATAAGGATGAATAAAGCGATAATGAGTTGACATTAGATGGCATGGCTGAGCAAGAGCGAAATCGATAGAATCAATAGGGATTTGGCAGGGATATCTTTTGCGGACAAAAGGATCCTTATCACTGGCGGGGCAGGATTCCTCGGATCGTGGATGTGTGACGTTCTCATCGCTCAGGAGGCCGAATTAATATGTTTGGATAACTTCGCTAGCGGTCTGCAATCCAACATCTGCCATCATGCGAATTTTAAAAAATTTCATTTTATAAAGCATGACATTACCCAGCAAATCAGTATTGAAGAATTGCAGTTAGACCTGGTGGTCCATATGGCGAGCAGAGCGTCGCCTTTTGAGTTTGAGCATTACCCGATTGAGATACTTGAAGCGAACACCATCGGATTGTTGAATTCTCTGGAGATAGCAAGAAAACACGATGCAGCAATTCTTTATACATCCACGAGCGAGATATATGGAAACCCCATGGTCGTGCCGACGCCTGAGAGCTATTATGGAAATGTAAACCCTATCGGACCAAGAGGATGCTATGACGAAGCCAAAAGGTGCGGAGAGGCGTATGTAACTGCATATCGAAAGCAATATGGCCTGGATACCAGAATTGCACGGATCTTCAATACTTATGGCCCGCGGATAAGATCAGATGGCATCTATGCCAGGGCCATCCCTCGATTTATTGATCAGGCTCTGAGCGGAATGCCTATAACCATATTTGGTGATGGCACACAGACACGAAGCTTCACTTATGTTTCAGACCAGATAGAAGGGCTCATCAGGCTGGCTGCACTGGATGATGCAAAGGGTGCTATAGCAAATATAGGAAATGACAAAGAAACAAAGATAATAGATATGGCAAGAAAGGTGCTGGAAATTACTAATTCAGGCTCAGACATGACTTTCCATTCGCTGCCTGTTGACGATCCGATTCGCAGGAAGCCGGATATATCAAGGGCAAGAGAGCTCCTCGGTTGGGAGCCTAAAGTATCCCTGGAAGATGGCCTACGCGTTACAATAGAATGGTTCCGTTCACAGAGGAGAGAAGCCAAATGAAGACTTCTCTTATAGTCCCTGCTTACAATGAAGAGAAAGGTCTGCCACTTGTAATAAAGGAATATCTGGATTGGGTTGACGAGATAATCGTTGTAGATGATGGATCGAGCGATGAAACATTTGCAGCTGCAATGAAATGCGCCAATGACAAGGTTAAGGTCTTCAGACATGAGGTAAACAGTGGAAAAGTGGCAGCTCTGAGGACAGGCGTTGCCCATGCCAGCGGAGATATAATTATATTTACCGATGCAGACTGCACTTATCCTGCCAGGTATGTCTCAGACCTCGTCTTGGAGATAGAAAAGGGTGCAGATCTTGTGCTCGGTGCAAGACTTGAGAGCAGACATAACATTCCCCTCTTTAACAGGCTTGGAAATAATATCTTCTCCTTCCTTGCAACCTACATAAGCTGCATGAAGATAGAAGATAGCCAGACAGGAATGCGAGCCTTCAGACGGCAGATGTTCGATAAGCTGGATGTGCAGGCCAAGGGCTTGGAGTTTGAGACCAAGATGACGGTCAGGGCTGCGAAGCTGGGGTATAAGATTGTGGAGATACCAATTGAGTATCGTGAGCGGGTTGGCAAATCTAAGCTGCGACCGGTAAAGGACGGTGCCAGAATGCTTGAGTCTCTGCTCTCCGTAGCCTATTCAGAGAGTTCTTTACTATCCAAGATGATACTTCTTCCGTCTTTTGCATTTATTCTAATCGGGATGCTCATAGGGTTCATATCCATTTACGAGAAGTTTCAGTACGGCATCATATCTCATGAGTTCTATCCCTTATTCACCGCATTTCTCATCCTGATTGGTGTGCAGCTGATATCTCTGGGATTGATCGTAGATTTTCTGACAAAGAAGCTGGATCGGATCGAGGAGCAGTTGATGAAATGAAGAAACATCTGCTGAATCACTCAATGGGGCATGTCTATGAATGAAATAATCGTCATTATTATCAGTGTTATCTTTGCCGCAGCAGGCCAGGTTTCATGGAAAATGGGGATGAATCAGGCTGGTACTCTAGCTGCAATCGATTTTGCGTCTCTCTATGCTGTGCTGCTCAATCCCTACGTTTTGCTTGGTTTCATCATGTATGGGTTGAGCACAATTTTCTGGCTGTTTGCGCTATCCAAGAAGGATCTCAGCTTTGTTTATCCTTTTATTTCGCTAACCTACATACTGGTGCTGGCGCTCTCAAGCCTTATTCTTAAAGAAAACATCGGGATGAATAAGATTGCAGGGACGCTGGCGATTATTATAGGCCTGATATGGATATCAAGGGCTTGAACGCGGGAAAGCATTTGCCAGAATCAGATGCATATGCATGTGATCTGTTCTGTCGTATAGTGCCAATTGTATCGCATGTTAACTCCCTTGGGTATTGCAGGCAATGCTGATGAAGTGGATATAAAGTACCGGTACGCAACGGACTAGAAGCGCGGACAATAGGCGCAACTTATTTAAAGCAATAAGGGAGAGCCAAGCTTGACTATGTTGCAGGATGAAAGACGACATAATGAACTGATCGTTGTCTCTCTCTTTGTATTTGGTATAATCTTATCGATTTTGCTCATCTCTCTGGCATTTAATGATCACTTTTTCCTTGCCCCCAAGGATGATGCAGAAAAATACTACCGGATGTCCTATGATGTTTTTGAGAAGGTAGGGGGCAATCAGCAGGGTCGTATACTGGTTCCACTCCTGGTTTACCTGTTGCCAATAGATCACTATGCTGGATTTGGCGCAGTCAATCTGATAAGTCTATTCCTATTGGGCATCTTGTTTTATTATTATATCAAGAAACTCAATTTTGGCAGGATAGAAGCAGTTGCAGGGGTCTTGCTTTTGCTATTGTCCCCCACAATGATATATACAACCCGCAATATTTGCTTGGTAGATATTCCGTCATTTCTATTTATATTGATTGCTTTTTATGCGATGTTAATACGAAATGAGAAATTGTATTTGATTATACTTATAATAGGCGTATTAAATAAGGAGACAATCTTACTGACATTGCCGGTATATTTCTTCTATAGGCTAAGTAACAGCAATGCAATTACCGCATTTAAATCAACAACAATAGTGGCCATTCCCGCATTGATTCTCTTTGCAGCTATGAAGATATTCCTCCAACCACCACCAGTTCCAGCCGAGTCGCTTATCAAAGCAGTTTTTGCCTATTATAAGAGTGTTGGACCATTGTATTTAATATCGCAGACCTATATGCCATTTGGATCGCTCTGGCTACTAAATATAGCGAATCTAAAGCAGATAGATAACCTGTTTTTAAAAGTTAGTATTTATATAATGACACTTGTGGTGTTAATTGAGACGACTTTATTGGGAGGCACCGACGTGTTTAGAATAATATTTATATTATTTCCAATAATAATTCCAATCAGCTTATATTCATTCAAAATAAAATACCCATCAATTATAACTTACTCGATATTTTTTGTTACAATATTGTTTATGATAGTATCAGTTATTTATATAAGACACTCCGTGCTTACAGAGGTCGGTACATTTAGCGCTTATTACAGCAACTTGTTCCAAATCCTGGTATTGACGATATTAGTGGCATCCCAATTAAAAAACCGAGACCGCAGTTTTAAAATGCTCACACCCCAGTAAGGCAATCCTTTTTATCTATACCACACTACATCAATCGTATGTTCAAGATCGGTTTTGTGAAACTCGGAAACATAGCCACATCAA
This sequence comes from Methanothrix sp., assembly GCA_028708055.1. Classification (GTDB taxonomy): domain Archaea; phylum Halobacteriota; class Methanosarcinia; order Methanotrichales; family Methanotrichaceae; genus Methanothrix. The sequence continues at coordinate 5,810 of JAQVZT010000024.1, read as the reverse complement.
CGGCTATTGATCTTTCTCTGGACGTAAAAGCAGAAAGGACTGACATAGAATTCAAGATCATAAGCTTTGGCCCCAAGATGACCAAGAAAGAGGGCGAAGCAGCAGCCGAATTGCTGGCCTGGCAGCCGCAATTGGTGGTCATCAGCAGCCCCAACGCCGCGACCGCCGGCCCAACGACGGCGCGCGAGTTGTTCAAGGGCGTGCCCACAATTATCATCTCCGACGGCCCCTCCAAGAAGGAGGCGCGCGATGCTCTGGCAGCCGAAGGCTTCGGCTACATCATCCTGCCCATGGACCCGCTCATCGGCGCAAAGCGCGAGTTCCTCGACCCGGCGGAGATGGCCCTTTTCAACTCCGACGCCCTGAAGGTCCTGGCCGCATGCGGAGCAATCCGTCTGGTCTCTGAGGAACTGGATCTTGCCATGGCCTGCATAGCCGCCGGACAGGCAAAGCTGCCGACCATCCTGGCCACTCCAGAGAAATGCGCCGAACGCATGCGCTTTGGCAATCCATATGCTCGGGCCAAGGCTGTGGGGGCTCTCTACATGGCGCAGGCCGTGGCTGGCATCGATGCCGCAGCCTGCTTCCGCCTCAAAGAGCTGGAGGCGATAGCTCTCGCCGCAGCCGCTGGCCACGAGGTCATGCGAGCCGCCGGCCGCCTGGCTGACGAGTCCCGAGAACTTGAGAAGGCAAACGATAGCGTTTCCAGACGGCCCCACGCCCGCACCGGGGAGATCATGACCAAGACAGGGCTGCTGGAAAAGCCTGAGAAGATCTGAGGATAATCAGATAAGTAACATGATACGGAATCTGAAAAGGTAACAGATAGGAACATCGCAGAAAACACTTTCGCCCCGCGCGGCTTGAGGTTTTATAGAAGGCCGGTGCAATAGCTATCTGTGGCAAGGAAGGCTGCACCGGTCCTACACGCTTCTGGATAAAGAGTGGCCTTCCCATTCACCCCATTTCATTCACTGATGCTAGATGCGGATGTTGCCAGTCACCTGTATGGTCTGATTGAAGTTGCCTTTAGCGACTGGCGTTCCTTCTTCCAAGAAGACTCCCCATCCCTGATACCAGCTTGATTCTGAAGGCGATGGAAGATGAGCCTGATTGGATTTTATAAAAACCTGCATGCCATCAAACACGATATGCGAATTGACGGCAGAATAGATCCCGCCACCATTGATGGCTGTGTTCTCGGCTATGATGCCTCCACTCAGATCCATGGTGCCTGCATTGAAGCATCCGCCGCCCGAACCATTTTTAGCAGCGTTGCCGTATATGCTGCCGCCGTTCATTGTTATGAACCCGCTGCTGAAAATTCCACCGCCATCCGAAGCTATGTTCCCGGTTACATTGCCTCCATGAAGATAGGCAGTCCCCTGACTGTAAATGCCGCCACCGTAATACATTGCGAAGTTCTCGAGGATTTCACCTCCAAAAAGGTTCACTGTGACATAGCTGTTGCCGTATATCCCGCCTCCGCTCACGTTTGCGATGTTCCTGTCTATGATGCTGCCATCTATGTTCACAGTGCCACCCAAGCTGTAAATCCCGCCGCCGCTCACATTAGCGATGTTCCGGTCTATGCTGCCACCTTCAAGGTTCATTGTGCCATGGTTATCGCTGAAGATTCCGCCACCATTGGTCGCGGTGTTCTCCGCTATGATGCCGCTATTCAGAGTTAATGTGCCACTGTTGCCGATACCACCCCCATAGACCGCCTTGTTTCCGCTTATGCTGCCTCCGCCCAGGTTCACGGTTCCACTATTGCCGATCCCGCCGCCACTCACATTTGCATTATTTTCAGCAATGATGCCACTCTTTAAAGTCATTGTGCCGCTATTTCTTATTCCGCCACCCTCAGTCGCAGTGTTTTCGGATATGATGCCGCTTTTCAGCGTCATGGTACCACTGCTACTAATCCCGCCACCCCATACGGCAATGTTCCCGGTTATGCTCCCGTCTTCCAGATTCAAGATTCCGCTACTGCTAATCCCGCCCCCATCAGTCTGTGCTATGTTGCGGGATACTGTAGAATCGGCTATCGTTGCTATGCCGAAATTTTGAATGCCGCCGCCGCAGTTTGCTGTGCTTTCGGATACCACGCAGTCGGTCACAATCAAGTTGCCATAATTGAGTATCCCGCCACCATATGTCCTGCCGGCATCCGCCGTGCCGGTACCATTCGTTAATGTCATTGCAGACAGAGTAATATCCGCATGAATGCCATCTTTATCAGCTATGATCACGGACCCCTTTTTATTGCCGTCCACTATGCAACTGCCAGCTCCTGCACCGTCTACAGTCAGCGACCTGTTGACGATGATATTCTCTCTGTAGGTTCCGGATGCCACATTGACCCTCCCTGCAGACGATACAAGAAGGATAGCATCCTGTATCCTGGCATTTTGATTAAGAACATTTACTGCATTGGCGGCAATGCCGCCGATCTTTCCCGCTACATCCCGGTCAAGGGAAATGCTCTCGGTCACAGGACCATTAATTCCGGTCAATGCGACCCCTTTTTCATAGAAGCTCTGGGTGAGGTCATCGCTGTAAGTGTATCCATCGGATCCGTTTACATTGACCGATGCACTAGCGTTTGCCAGATCAATTCCCTGCAGGATGCTGGCGCCGGGATTCACATTTACGGTATTGCCGGCAATGCCGCTGATCTTTCCGGCTACATCCCGGTCAAGGGAAATGCTCTCGGTCACAGGACCATTAATTCCGGTCAATGCGATCCCTTTTTCATAGAAGCTCTGGTTGAGATCATCGCTGTAAATGTACCCCACGGATCCGTTTACATTGACCGATGCACCAGCCTTTGCCAGATCAATTCCCTGCAGGATGCTGCCATCAGGATTCACATTTACGATATAAGCCGCTATACCGTTGATCTTTCCAGCTACGTTCCTGTCCAGAGAGATGCTCTTTGTCACAGGACCATCGAGTCCAGTCAATGTGATCTCTTTTTCATAGAAGCTCTGGGTGAGGTCATCGCTGTAAATGTGTCCCTCGGACCCGTTTACTTTGACCGATGCGCCGGCGTTTGCCAGCTCGATTGCTTGCTGGATGCCGCCGCCAGGATTCACATTTACGGTATTGGCAGCAATGCCACTGATCTTTCCAGCTACAGCCCGGTCCAGGGAGATGCTCTTTGTGACCGGATTATTGATGCCCGTCAGGGTGATGCCCTGTTCATAGAAGCCCTGGGTGAGGTCATCTCCATATACGTATCCAGAAGCTCCATTAACATATACATCCTTTGACGACATCAGGATGCCATCAAGAATCCGGGATGGCGGAAAAACGGTAACGTTCGATGCATAGATGCCAGATGGTTTTTCTTTGAGAGAGGCACGGAGTGATATGCTGCGGACGGCAGAATTGCCGATTCCAGAGAGGATTACGCTTTTATTGATATCAATATCCTCAAGGTAATTTCCTGCGCTCACCCAGACCGTACCGCTCGACTGAACGAGAGCTATCCCATCCTGTATTCGGGCATCCTGGCTTGAAATATTTGCAGAATTTACGGCAATGCCGCTGATCTTTCCGGCTACTGCCCTGTTCAGAGTGATGCTCTTTGCTACCGGATTATTTATGCCCGTCAGGGTGATGCCCTTTTCATAGAAGCCCTGGGTGAGGTCATCGCTGTAAATGTGTCCCTCGGACCCGTTTACTTTGACCGATGCGCCGGCGTTTGCCAGCTCGATTGCTTGCAGGATGCCGCCGCCAGGATTCACATTTACGCTATTGGCGGCAATGCCACTGATCTTTCCAGCTACAGCCCGGTCCAGGGAGATGCTCTTTGTTACCGGATTGCTGATGCCCGTTAGGATGATGCCCTTTTCATAGAAGCTCTGGGTGAGGTCATCCCCATATGAAAATCCAGAAGCTCCATTAACATACACATTCCTTGACGACATCAGGATTCCATCAAGAATCCGGGATGGCGGAAAAACGGTTACGTTCGATGCATAGATGCCAAATGGTTTTTCTCCGAGAGAGGCATGGAGCGATATGCTGCGGACGGTAGAATTTCCAGATCCTGAGAGGATTATGTTTTTGTTGATATCGAGATCTTCAAGGTAATTTCCCGCGTTCACCCGGACCGTACCGCCCGACTGAACGAGGGAAATCCCATCCTGTATCCGGGCATCCGGGCCTGAAATATTTGCAGAATTTGCGGCAATGCCGCCGATCTTTCCGGCTACTGCCCTGTTCAGAGTGATGCTCTTCGCTACCGGATCATTAATGCCCGTCAGGGTGATGCCCTTTTCATAGAAGCCCTGGGTGAGGTCATCGCTGTAAATGTGTCCCTCGGACCCGTTTACTTTGACCGATGCGCCGGCGTTTGCCAGCTCGATAGCTTGCTGGATGCCGGCGCCAGGATTCACATTTACGGTATTGGCGGCAATGCCACTGATCTTTCCAGCTACAGCCCGGTCCAGGGAGATGCTCTTTGTTGCCGGACTATTGATGCCGTTTAGGGTGATGCTTTTTGTATAGAAGCCCTGGGTAAGATCGTCACTGTAAGTGTATCCGTTTGCCCCGTTCACAATAACCCGCGCACCCGCATTTGCCAGTTCGATTGCCTCCCGTATTCTGGCATCAGGATTCACGTTTACAGTATTGGCGGCAATGCCACTGATCGTTCCAGCCACGTCATGATTCAATGTAAGACTGCGGATGACGGGATTATCGATACCGATAAGGATAATGCCTTTTACATAGAAGCTCTGGTCCAGGTCATCGTCATAAATATATTCAGCAGACCCATTTACCATAACTTGCGCACACGTGTTTGCCAGCTCGATTGCCTGCAGTATCCTGGCGCCGGGATTCACCTCTACAGTATTGGCAGAAATGCAGCTGATCTTCCCGGCTACGTCCCGGTCCAGGGAGATGCTCTTTGTTACCGGATTATCGATGCCGGTTAAGGTGATGCCTTTTGCATAGAAGCTCTGGTTCAAATCATCGTCGTAAGTGTATCCCACCGCTCCGTTTACCCTGATTGATGCCCCGGAGCTTGCCAGCTCAATTGCCTCCAGGATGCTGGACCCTGCGTTCACGATTACTACAGGCGCAGTTATTCCGCCGGAATTTGCTCCCAAGGTGCAATTGAGCGTAATGCTTGCGACAGTAACATTGCCAGAACCCAAAAAGGTCAGTTCCTTGTTGATGATCACGTTCTCCGAAAAATTGCCACTGAGCACCTTTACTATTCCGCCAGGAACAATTGCGTCTATAGCCGATTGGATTTTACTGTCATCGCAGGCAAATGATCCCACCAAAGTCGTGGGCGCCATGCCTGTTCCGATTGTGTTGACCTGCAGCTCATTTTTTTCGCCTGCCACTGCAATATGCAGCTTTCCCTCTCTATCCCGAAAGGCGCAGGGACCCGATATATTGACGCCGCCCAGGCAGTACCAGTTGCCGCCCGCATTATCCCATAGATTGCCATCATTGCCCTGGACAAAATTATGCAGAACACCGTTAGAATCTACAGAAGGGGAAGGCGCACCTTCCATCGTGCCTGCAAGATTGTTCCAGGAACAATTGCCAGATGCGGTATCCAGAGCATTGATCCACAGAGCGCCATCCGCTCCGCAAGCTGTGGTATAGATGAATCCCGGATTGAATGGATTAATGATCGGCCGGACATCGGACTCAATCATGCCGGAACGGTTTTGCCAGGTGCCGTCTACGTTATCCCAGAGGGCACCGTCACTGCCTCGAGCCAGAATGTGCATTTTGCCCTGAAGATCGAATATCAGATGGGGATTCGAAGCGATTTT
>JAQVZT010000299.1 GCA_028708055.1 Methanothrix sp. | reverse complement strand
TGGTTTTTTCTCGGATTATGTAGTTAACCTTGGCAGCGGTCAGCTTTAAAACTTTGTTCTTTCTGCCCTTGCCCATGCCGACTTGAAGTGCGTGAGTATATAAATGCCAAGCTTTTAGGACTCTACAGAGATAATATTCGACAGAAAGATTTAAGCATTTGTAATAGTGTACTTCCTCGATGTATTCAGATATTTGAGGTGATATAAATGGTGACAGCAAAATTTAAATGCATAAATCCCGAATGTGAACACAAGGACAATACCATCGAGATTGACGGTCCTAATGATTTGACAGGCAAACTGTTTTACTGTTGTTGGTGCGGTAAGGTTTACTCAGGAACCCATTATATGAAAGAAAGTGAGAGCTGGTTGACGTGCATTGCTTTCAAAGGTCTGGAGGCAAGCTCAACGAATGGCCCGCAACAATCGACACAAACTGGCGAAACCCTCTGGGCAGACACCAATGGTAACCATATGACCAGACAAAAATACGCCTGGACCTATGGATGGGATCCAAAGACAATTTGGTGCAACGACCCGCGAAACAGAAATCGTGATCTATGCAAGAATTTTGAAAATAGGTGCAAGAGCAGCAGGTCACTCATTCCGCCACTTAGTGAAGTGGATGACAGCCATCTCCAAGGGCATAAGAAGCCGAAAACAATCGGAGTCTAAAGAGCCAACCATTCGGAATCGGAAAATATTCGCCGTTGACATTGCCCAAAAATATTTGGAGCATATTTAGTTTTTCTTTGATTGATTTCAGCATGAGAAAAATGATTGAAGAAGAACTTGATCGATGCACGAATTAATCGATCAGTTTCTTCAATTCAGCAGGCTCTTCGTCTGCCCATCATCATTTATTTCCAGCCAAGCCGGCTCCAATACTCGTACTCGTGCTCCCAGTTGTCTTTATTCATCTTCACAAGGCTCTTGAAGTGCTCGGCAATCCCCTCTTGCATCTTTCTCTGCTCGGCATAGTCGCGCTTATTCCGGATATCCTCCACGAGGGATTTGCCGAGCTGGAAGGCCTTCTTCTCCGCGTCCTCAAAAGCCGCAGGCCCCTGCATCATAACTGCGCCAACGCTTCCTGTGACGAAGGATCCGAAGTTGACCATGAGGCCGTCCAAATAAGCCGTAACCTCATCGCTGTTGCTGCCGCCGCTGGCCACGCTGCCGCAGTACTTGCCGCGGAGAAGCTGGCAGTGAACCGCATCAGCCATGCGGTCGATGAGGGTTTTCATCTGGGCTGTGACCGATCGGAAGTAATTGGGAGAGCCCCAGACAAGGCCGTCCGCCGCCAGAATCTTCTCGTAAAGCCCCTGAAAGTCGTCTTTGTGCACGCATTTGCCTTTCTTAAAGCAGACCTGGCAGGCATTGCAGAATTTTATGTCCAGCTTGCAGACATCCACCAGTTCCACCTCTGCGCCTGAGGCTTTTGCTCCATCCAGGACAGCCTGAACCAGCCGCAGAGTCATGCTCTCGGAGCCGTGAGGGCTGCCGCAAATTCCCAAGACCTTCATGTCATTTCCTCCAACAATCTATGATGATAGTCATTGATCTTATGTATTGCGTTTTCCGCCTTGCATTTCTACTCACTTCATTCAGGTTACCACTGCGTTCTTGAAAACCCGCCAGGCCACCAGGAACATGACCACTGCAAAGGCCACCAGCACCAGAAATGATTGCAGGATCTCAGAGTTGCTGTAGACATAATGAATGCCGATGGCATAAAAGTCGCTTCCTACTGCAAAGTATCGCACCCCGTTCACCAGATGGGTGAGGGGATTGAACTGGGCAATCATCCTCACAATTCCCGGAGAGGCGTCAATGGGATAGAGGGCATTGCTGGCAAAGAAGAGCGGCAGGGTGAGAAGGGTGATGACTGCCTGCAGCCCCTCGGGAGTGTCCATGCTCATAGAGATAGCCGAAGAGAGGAAGAGAAAACCTATGGAAAAGACGCCCACAAAGAGCAGCACTCCCAGAACTGCGCCTGCAGTCTGCATTAAGGAGTATCCGGGGAAGAACCGTACCCCAATGAGAAGGCCAAATCCCATGATGACCATCACCTGGATGAAGGATTTGGTGACGCCGGATAGACCAATGCCGAGAATGATATGATTTCTGGGCATGGGGCTGGCCAGAAGCTCCCTCATCAGCCCCCAGTTCTTGTCGAATAGCAGGGTGATCCCCCCAAATAGGCTGGTAAATAGAGTGGTGAGAGCTATGACTCCCGCCCCCATGAATGTCAGGTAGGAGACGGCGTTCGCGCCAGCGGGCAGGGCTGTGCCTGCGCTGAGCCGGGAGAAGTTGCTGGACATGGCAGCCCCGTAAAGGGCCATCCAGAGCGCCGGCTGAATCAGAGAGACGAAGAGAGCAATTCTAAATCGGACAAAGCGGAGCATATCCCGCCAGTAGATGGTGGCAAATTCCCAGGACATATCTACCTGCCTCCTCTGGGCGCGGGCAGACGGTGCAGCTTCCCTGCCCCTGCTTCCCTGAGATCTCTTCCGGTATAATGCACGAATACGTCATCTAATGTCGGTTTTTTCAGGTTGACGCTGATAATATCAACCCCACGTTCTCTCAGCCGGTTCATGATGATGGGAAGGCAATGAGTGCCGTCCGTGTTGATGGTGACCACAAGTCCTGTTGCTGCGGCCTTGACGGCCCGAACAGCTTTCATGCCCTTGAGCATCTCCTCAGTTCTGGCGTTATCGCTGGTATCCAGGTAAATCATGTCATTTCCCAGGGTGTCTTTGAGCTCGACCGGATCGCCGGAGGCGATTATCTTGCCGTGGTCCACAATATCGATCCAATTGCTGACCTGGTCAGCTTCATCCATGTAGTGAGTGGTAAGGAAGATGGTGGTTCCAGAGTCGTTGACCATTTTAATGTAATCCCATAGCCTGCGCCTGGTCTGCGTATCCAGGCCGATGGTGGGCTCATCCAAAAATAGCACCTTTGGCCGGGTCATCAGGCCTCTGCCGATCTCCAGCCTCCTTTTCATGCCGCCGGAGAGAAAGCGGGTGCGTACATCTCTCTTTTCCTCCAGCTCAACCAGCTTTATGATCTCATCAATTCGCGCTTTTCATTCCGATTTGGGCATGGAGTAGATTCTGCCGTGAAGCTCCAAAGTCTCCCAGACGGTGAGATCGCGGTCCAGCGTCTCATCCTGAAAAACGATGCCGATAGCGCGGCGCACCTGCTGCGGCTCTTTTGCCAGGTCATAGCCGGCAATGGTGACGCTGCCGCTCTGCATGGGCAAGAGCGTGGTCAGAATATTGATAACCGTGCTCTTTCCTGCCCCGTTGGGCCCCAGGAAGGAGAATATCTCGCCTTCACGCACGAAAAAGCTGACGCCATCTACGGCTTTGAAGTCGCCGTATCTGTATTCGAGATCCTTGACCTCGATAATTTTGTCGCTCATTTGCGTCTTATGCCTCTTACCTCCAGGAATTTATAGGCAGCAGATCTAAGGCGGGCCAGGAAGACAAAAGCCTTAACCTGGTAAAGGGATAACATTAGTCATCAATGGGATGTGTTCGATTTGACAAAAACAGAGGATTTCTTGCAGGAGGCTTTTGCCGGAGAGTCGCAAGCGAACAGGAAGTACACCTCTTTTGCCGCCCAGGCGGATAAAGAAGGCTTTGCTCAGGCGGCCAGGCTTTTCAGAGCTGCGGCTGAGGCGGAGGCGATACACGCCGCCAATCACCTTCGCGCCCTGAAGGCCGTCAAGACCAGCAAGGAGAACCTGCGCGAGGCGATAGCCGGCGAGACGCACGAGTTCAAGGAGATGTACCCGGAGATGATTGCTGCCGCAAAAGCCGAGGGCG
>JAQVZT010000298.1 GCA_028708055.1 Methanothrix sp. | reverse complement strand
TATGAGAACTGCCAGAGCAGCTCTGCCGTGCCGCGAATGCCGATCTGCAGGGTGCGCTCCGGGTCCACGAGTCCCGCCTCGACGGCATTTCTCATGGGGCAGCCGTGCTGCAATCCGCTTCCGTGAAAGGGCGGAGAGGTGTCGCAGTGCGAGTCAAAATGAATGAGTCCGACCTTTTCCTTTGAGCTGAGGCCCTGGAGAATGGGATAGGTGATGGAGTGATCTCCTCCGGCGGAGATGGCCAGGACATTTTTCGATGATAGCTTCCTGTAAAACGATTCGATGTCCGAGTGGGCCTCTTTCAGATCGTAGCTGGTCTGAAACGGCACGTCTCCCAAATCCGCTATCCTGCAGTCGAAGAAAGGCGACATGCGGCTGTAATGGTTGTAGACTCCCACCAGCCGTGACTGGTTTCTAATCTCCCGCGGCCCCATGCGGGTGCCGCTGCGGTTGGTCACTCCCAGGTCGAAGGGAACGCCCACCAGGGCAATGTCCAGGCCGCTCGTCTCCCGCTGGTAGGGCGTTGCGAAAAACGTGGTGATGCCGCTGTAAGGCGGTTGCATCATATCGGGCGAGAAGGTCTTTGCTTTCCCTGCGAGATTTTCCAGGTTATTGTCCATGTTCATTTCTCCTGAGTTCTCTTTCTGCAATTGCCTTGTCCAGATTCTTCAGGTTGTGGGCCGCAAATGATTTGTGATCAATCCGGCAGGCCCAGATGCACCCTCATCTCTTCGCAGGATGCCACTTTATCGTCATTATCGTTCAATCGTTCCAGGGCAATCAGGTAATCTGAATAATCATCGAGATATGCCTGTAATGCTTTCTTAATGATCTAAGCCCGGGGCGATCTATGGTTTTAGAGAGGCTCTTCAGGCTATCTGCCATGTCATCCAGAAACCGAATCGATACGGTATGTGGTGGTCTTGATCGCCATATATTACGATGAATTGCAGGTATTTCAAAGTCTTCACATCTTCCATTCCACATCGTATCTAGCCCCGCACTCCGGGCAGATGAGGATGATTCTGTAGCCCTCCCCATCCATTAGAAAAGAGCTGTGAAAGCCCAGCTCGTAGCCGCATTTGGGGCAGACCCTGAACTCTTCCTTAAGTTCGATCTTCGCGATCTCTGGAGACGCTTTCATTCATCATCCTCTTCCTTCATCATCACGTAATCGCCTATGTACCTGTGGCAGTGCGGACAGATCATCCTTTTTTTCTTTTTCTCTTTTCTTCTCTGCAGCACCTCATTGAATCCCGATGCCAGAATGCCCGCGGGAAGGGCAAACAGGCCGACTCCGGCTATCACCACAAAAGAGCCGATGAACTTTCCCAGGGGCGTCTTGGGATAGATGTCTCCGTAGCCTACCGTGGTCAGGGTGACCACCCCCCACCACATGGCATCTGGGATGTTGGCAAAAGCCTCAGGCTGAACCTCATTCTCGGCTTCATAAACCATGCTGGATGCTACTGTGAGCATAATCAGGGTGGCAAATAGTGTCACACCAAGCTCTTCCTTCTTGAGATTGAGAACTTCCGCAAATGTCTTCAGGGCATCGGAATACCTGGCCAGCTTCAGTATCCGGAAGAGGCGGAAAAGACGCAGGGCTCTAACGAAACGCAGGTCCGGGATGACGAATGGCAGGTAGAAAGGCATTATCGCTAGCAGATCAATGATCGCCATGGGCGTTATGAGATAGTGCAGCCTTCCGGAAACGGGCGCTTTGAACCTGGGATCCTCAGTGCAGCTCCAGGCGCGCAGAATATATTCCACTGTGAAGACCGCGACGGAAAAGACATCAAAGGCATGGAAGAGCCATCCATAACTGGCATTGAGCCATTTTACCGTCTCCAGGACCACAGCCAGCACGTTTAATGATATCAGTACCATTATGAATGGGTCGAAGTACTTGCTGTCTTCATCTCCCGGCTCCAGGATGCCGAAGATCCGCTTCTTGAGGCTTGCATTCATCGCTGAACGTGATAAGCGCTTTTATGGATTTAAGTTCTTTTCCGCGCCCACTCAGGGTCCATCCTCAGTCTCCTCTCTCCCGGCAGCCACTTCCTTATCCTCCTCTCGACGCTTCTCCAACTCCTCCACAAAGCCGGAGGTGAGGATGGATGTGGGCAGAGCGAAGGTGGCCACTCCCAGGATGATGATCAATGCGCCCACAACCTTTCCCACTGGTGTCTCCGGATAGAAATTATCACCTACGGTGGTCATGGTCAGAACCGCCCACCACATTGTGGCGGGTATATTCGGGAAATGCTGGGGCTGGGCATCGTGCTCCAGAAAATAGATCAGAGTCGATGAGAGCACGAGGAAGAAGCCGATGGCCGAAAAGCTCATGAAAAGCTCGCGCTGCTGGGCGGAGACCACATCCATTATGGTCTGCAGGGACTTTGAGTATCGGCTGAGCTTGAGCAGCCGGACCGTCCAGAGAACGCGAAGGCTTCGCAAGAGAATATGGTCTGTGGGAAAGACAAGAGTGGCATAGACGGGCAGTATCACCATGAGATCTATCAGTGACAGTGGTGTCAGAGCGAAGCGAACCCTTCCCATCAAGGGGCGGCTGTATTTCGGATCCACATCACAGGACCAGAGGCGCAGGATGTACTCAATGGAAAATATTACCACGGATATATCTGAGAAAAGATGAAACAGCTCCCGGTGGGCCGCATAAATGCTCTCCACCGTCTCCAGGACGACGGCGGCGACATTGAGGACCACGAGGGCAAGCATGAAGATGTTCACAGCTTCGGCTGTCTTGTCGTTGGGGTTATCTGACTCGAGAATCTCGTAAATGCGCGTCTTGGTGCTATCAGCCACGAAACCACTCTCAGATCCTGTCGTGCAATGTCTATCTTAATATATCCGAACTTGCCCTATTTTATTATGCGAGCTGCATGCATTCAGCTTCAGGTTGAGCCCTGCAGGACTGAACAGAACCTCTCCCGAGCATTGCAGATGGCAGGCGCAGCCCTGGCCGGAGGGGCGGAGATTCTGGTCTTTCCTGAACTCTTCCTGACCGGCTTTTGCTATGAGCCTATCTCGCAGCCGTTCTCCTCTGACCAGGATTGTTCACCCTATCCTTCGCTTGACATCTTCCGGGCGCTGGTTGAGGAGCATGATTGCCTGATCATCGGCTCGCTTCGCAGCGATCGGCGGAACGAGGGGTTCTGTCTTGATCGCGAATGTATGCAGCTTCGCTCCAAGATTCATCCCTTCGGGGAAGAGAAGGAGCACTTCGACTGCGGCGAGGGCATATCGCCCGTAGCTACCCGGTGGGGCAGGGTGGGGCTGCAGGTCTGCTACGACCTGCGCTTTCCAGAGGTGGCGCGCGCCCTTGCTCTCCAGGGCGCAGATTTCCTGGTCACCGTGGCCCAGTTTCCTGCGCTCCGGCGGGATCAGTGGCGCGCCCTGGCCATAGCTCGGGCGATAGAGAATCAGATGCCTCATCTGGCCTGCAACTGGGCCACAGGTGGCGGATCGCTGATAATCGACTCCCGTGGCCGGGTACTGGCGGAAGCGGGCTCCGGGCAGACGGCCTTGCTGGCCGACGTCGACCTGGCAGATCGGGATCAATTCCGTCGCGAAGTTCCCTGTTTTGCCGATCGCCGGCCAGAGGTTTACGGGCGGTGGGATACTGAACGCTCTAACCCATAATTTCCTGGTCTCCAAGTTCCGGGGCTATTACCTTGAATCCTCCCTGGATGCCCCGCCCAGCCTCACCTCTCGCGAGTGGGGCTTTCTCTTCTTCGACGACTCAGGTATGCGTCGGCACAAATCATTCTTCTCGCAGGGTGAGCTTATCGATTATGTGCGGGCCATGGTGCCGCGCCACGTCTA
>JAQVZT010000297.1 GCA_028708055.1 Methanothrix sp. | reverse complement strand
CATGTCTGCCTGGTCGGCGAAGAGATGAGCGGGCAGGCGGCTGAGGACATGGAGCGGGCGGAGTCTCTGGATGAGTGGTATCTGGTGCCGGAAGCGGTCCTGGGATTTTATGGAGAGAATTTGGAGCCTCTGCTGGCGGCAGCCCGCGCGGCCCAAACGCTTGAGGAGGCAGGCATTTCCGGGTTTTCTGGATGGCAGGGCCTTCATAAGCAGCTCTCCAGGCTGGAAGAGGGCGGGGACCGGGAAGCGGAGCGGCTGGAGAGGCTTGTCGCGAGTCTGAGCAGATGCGCGGAGGAGGCGGCAGCCTGGGCCAATGAGCAGCTGAAGAGCAGAATCGAGAAAAGCTCTCTGACCCTGGGCGGTTCTGACCTGCTCCTGGTCATGAGCCGGGGGGAGGGAGTGCGGGAGATCCTGGAGTCGCAGATGAAGAGCGTCTTCGTGCAGGTTCTCAAAGATGCTAAGGCGCGGGCCGCGAGCCAGCTGGAGCTGGCAGGATCTGAGACCGTATGGCTTGACGAGGTCTTCTCGGAGCAGGTCAGCTATCCTCTGGAGCTGGACCGGCATGCGTTGCGCTCCTTTGAGCTGGAGCTCCAGAGCCGCAAGGAGGGCCGGGGCCTCAGGAAAAAGAGAGAGATCGCCCGGAGCCTGGCGGACAAAAAGAATGAAGCAGCGGCTCTGGTTCATGCCCTGATGGAGTTTGACTATTCTTACGCGCTGGGACGGTTTGCCCTGGAGGGGGGTCTCACCTTCCCTGAGATCGCAGAGGAGCCTTGCCTCTCCTTTTCGGATGGCCGTCACCTTTTCCTGGACAGGCCTGAGGCGGTGAGCTACTCCCTGGGCGGCGAGGGTCATCCGGAGAAGGTGGCCCTGCTCAGCGGGGTGAACTCGGGCGGCAAGACCACCCTCCTGGACCTGATCTCTCAGATAGTCATCCTGGCGCACATGGGCCTGCCCGTGCCTGCCAAAGCCTGCCGGCTCTCTCTTTTTGAGGAGTTTTACTACTTCAGCAAGAGCCGGGGAACTCTCTCCGCCGGAGCCTTCGAGACCGCCATGAGGAAGTTCTCCGTTGTCGAGAATGAAAAGAGAAAGCTGGTCCTGGCGGATGAGCTTGAGGCCATCACCGAGCCTGGTGCCTCGGCGCGCATCATCGCCTGCATGCTCGATGAGCTGGACCGGCGGGGGTGCGTGGCTGTCTTCGTGAGCCACCTGGCAGAGGACGTGCGCCGCTATGTGGAGACGCCGGTGCGGGTGGACGGGATTGAGGCGGAGGGGCTGGATGAGAACAACAACCTGCGCGTCAGCCGAAGCCCTCGCTACAACTACCTGGCCAAGAGCACTCCCGAGCTGATTCTGGACAGGCTGGTGCGATCCACTCAGGGGCCTGAGCGGGAGTTTTATGCCAGGCTGCTCGCGAAGTTCAAGTAACATGAAAAAGCTGCTAAATGATAAATGATCGGTGTTATTATTATTGCCTTGTGCGAATTATTGCTCCACCATGGCGAGCTCAAAATGTTTAAATGCTTCCAGAACTAACTGTTAATAAATTTGGGAAATTGGCGGGCGATACAATGAAGCTAGGATTGATCGTGCCCTTTTTCATTCTGGCAGGCACAATATCTCTTGCGGCATCTGTGGCAGAGATCGCCAATTCCTCTGAGATCATCAACTCAAGTGCAGTCTCTGATTATTTCTACTCAGATCGGATATTAGGCGTCGACACGACTTCTTTTCCAAAAATCAGTATCGATGTCGTTGCTGCTAGCACTTGCGCAAGATCCGGCGCCCTAAAGAAAAGCGATTTTAAAATCTTCGAGGACAATTCGAGTCTTCCCATTGATAACCTCTACTTCACGAGAAACGCTCCCGGTCACGGTCTGGACGTGGCAGTAGTCATAGATAATAGCCAAAGCATGAGTGATGAGATAGATGCTCTCAAGTCGAAGGTCAAAGATCTGATGGATGAGATAAATCGTAGCAAAATGGATGCCAGGTATTGTTTGGTTGCCTTTAGGGAAAGTGCATCAAGCGAGAAGATCCACTGGACCGACAATTCTGCAAATTTTGAAAGGGACATTGGCAAGCTTCTTGCTTCTGGTGGTTCTAATTTATCACCTGAGAACTCCATAGAAGGAATCGAATGCGCCTTATCCGGCAAGTTTAGACCAAATGCTCAGAAAGTCGTTGTTGTAGTGACTGATGAGCCATCTTATCAAAAGGGTGACGGAGGATATCATTCCATTCATAGCCTAACGGATGTGAGTGAAGACCTGATGAATGCAGGAGCGATGCTTGTGGCGGTATCTCCTGACTTCAGCAATCCTTTCATAGATGCGGGCGTGCCGCGGAGTGATTTGACGAAATACGCGGATATGAGGGAGCTGGCTAGCCGATCGGGCGGCGTTTGGATTGATATAGACTCAGCCAATTTCTCGAGCATATTGGATGAAATTCAGGGGATGCTAGTTGGCACCTATATACTTGAATATCGTTCTCCTATCAAAATAGCCAAACCAAAAATAAATGTGACATTAGAACTCAGTTCCTCTTGTGATAGGACAAAAAGTCGAATGCATACAGATTATACGAGGGCGGTCAATAATAATAACTTAGAATTAGGGCCCATTCTGTTTACAAATACGTTTACCCTGAGGGTAGATGGAATAAACTATGCAGATAGTCGCGACTTGATTGAGGGGCCGGAATCGACGCTAAATGGGTCAGATTTGGCTAAGAAAGGAAACTATTTTTACATTATGAGGGACTACGATAAATCAATTGAGTGCTATGATGAAGCACTCAAGGTCAACGCAACGGATAAAATTACCTGGAATAACAGAGGTGTGGCACTTTTCCATATGCACAGACGCGAGGATTCAATTGCCTCCTTTGACGAAGCTATTTCACTAGATCCTTGGTATCTCAACGCATTGACCAATAAAGGGGCCTTAATAGGGGGAGAAGAAGCTCTTAAATGCTTTGATAAAGTTATCGACCTCGATCCCAATTTTGCGGGAGTTTGGTCCAATAAAGGCTATGCACTTTTCGATATGGGCCAATATAATGAATCCCTGAAATGTTATGAAAAGGCAATAGATATCAATCCCGAGGATATATCTGCTTGGAATAATAAAGGCAATATCTTTATTGAATTTGGAGATTATATAGGAGCTTTAGAATGCTTCAACAAATCGATATCCATAGCCAATGGTGCATCACCTTTTGAATGGAATAACAAAGGCGTAGCGCTGCAAAGGTTAGGAGTTTATAAAGAGGCACTCGACTGCTATAACAAGGCCATAGAGATGATGCCTAAATTATCAAATGCATGGCACAATAAATGGAGTGTTCTTAAAGCACTACATCGTGACCCTGAAGCTCAATCTGTTAGAGAAAAGGCGAAGGAAAATGGATTAAATATTTAGATATGATCTAACAAAGATCGTCAGGCAATATATTTCATAGCGATCCTTTTATATTCCAGCGAGAGACTATTTTTATGGAACTCTGGATTATAGTCGTGATCTGCATTCTCATGTTTCCCCTCTTTCTCATCGCCAACTACATCGTCGTCAAGAAGGCGGCATCGGAACGAAGGAGTCGCGACGAAAGGATCGAGCGGGCAGTCTCCGACAGCGTGGCGGCCAGCTACGCCAACAAAGGGATGGCCCGGCAGAACTGGCCGAAGTACAAGGCGCCGAGGAAGAAGTGATGGGGTTTTGATCTATAATTTATAGTCAAGAACCTAACTATTTGAACCTATTTTTCCATTGAGGAATTTCTCGATCCAGCTCTTTGCAAAACTAAGGTGCGATGCGTAATCCAGAAATTTTTCTGAGATGATCGCCTTCATATA
>JAQVZT010000296.1 GCA_028708055.1 Methanothrix sp. | reverse complement strand
CTGAAGGGAATAGCCAGGGCACTGGTCAATGAGATGACGTTAACCAGAATAGGATATCCAGAGCAACCGGAGATGATGGTTTGAAAGAAGAATTCGAGAGGAAAACCTTTGAGGAAAAGGTATCCTATCTTATAGAAAACCTGAGAAAATTGCCTGACGAATTGGCAAAAGAAGGCGTAGAGATACTGGCAAAAGCAGGCGAGATGGAGTATGCCGTCGTTTTAGCCAGAGACAAAGGAATGACCGATAAGGCCATTGCCATCCTGACAGATGAGGGAGACTTTCTTTGGGCGGCATTGATTGCCAAAAACGCAGGCCAAGAAGCTCTTTGCGAGAGGCTCTACAGAGATGGCCTGCAGTATTACATCGAGATGGAGATGTTCGGAAGGGCCATTTCTGCGGCAACTTCCCTGGGCATGTCTCAATATGAGATAGATGATCTCTATCGAAGGGGCGTTGCCAAAGAGAGTCAGGGTGTCGACCTCGCTCACAGCAGAGATATGATCGATTGCGCTATGCAATCACTGGATATGTCGATTATTGGCAGGGACGACGAGCTATCCCGACAGGTTATGCAGGCCGTGCGTGAGGAACGAGAAAGAAACGCAAAACAGTGATTCGCGCACAAGCATCGAGCATTCACTGCAAATCTCTCACTCATCTTTCAGGTAGATTTCCAGGGACATCAGATCTTCTGCCACAATAGTCCTCTCGAAGATGGATTTTGCCTCTCTTAGAAGCGGGGAGGTATCCTCAGAATAACGGGAGCTGATATGAGTAAGAACGAGCTGACCCACACCTGCATTTTTAGCGATTAAAGCTGCCTCTGCCGCAGTGCTGTGCTTCGTCTCTTTAGCCCAATCCGCCATATCATTTGCCAGAGCGCAGTCATGGATGAGCAGATCCGCTCCCCTGCCGGCCAGCTCAACGGATTTGCAGGGCCGTGTGTCTCCCGTGTAGACGATCTTTCTGCCCGGTCGGGCTGGGCCCATAACCTGATGGGGCTCTATCTTTTTACCGTCGATCTCTATTTCCTGGCCATGCTGCAGCTTTCCGAAGAGCGGTCCGGGCGGTATGCCCAGGGAAGTGGCCGCATCGCGGTTGAATCGACCAAGGCGCGCGTCTTCCTCCAGAGAGTATCCCAGGCTGGGGACGCTATGATGAGTTGAGATGGCCCTTACCTGGCAGCCTTTCATCTTCAGCACGTCTCCCGGCTCAAGTTCGATCGCCTGGACATCAAAGTTGCGAGAGAAGTAGCAGACTGACTTGAAGCTCTCCACCAGATGCTTGGTATGAATGGGACCGACAACCGTTATCGGATTTCTTCGTCCCTGGAAGGCCAGAGTCTCCAATAGGCCGGGAATGCCCAAGATATGGTCGGCGTGCAGATGAGTTAAGAAGATGTAATTTAAACGCATCATACCTGTTCTCGCCCGCATCATCTGTCTTTGCGTACCCTCCGCGCAGTCGAAGAGCATCATCTCTCCCTCGCGGTTGATGAGGATGGCCGAAGGATTTCTCTCCGGCGTAGGAAGCGATCCGGCAGTTCCCAGGAAGGTCACATTTAGCATCTTTCGGCCTCTTTAAAACTCTCCGGGGAGAGACAAATGTTTTCCCATATCATCTTTTGCATGCAAACCTTTATCTGATAAAGAGACGGCACATCTGTTGGTGTAGGAAATGGACGTTATTACTATTGTCGAGTGGCTCCAGGGCCTGCTGATACTGGCGATCTTCCTGGGAATCATGGCAACAAGCTTCAAGGTATGGCGCTGGAATTACGCAACGCCGCCCAGATAGAGCGAAAGCATAGAACGAATCTATCATTTGTTTTATTTTCTATTTTGCGACAATAGCGGGCGGTTAATGCCAGGAATATCGATTTATCCAAAAATGAGTGTTTTGCCCCCCTCACACCCGGAATGTGGGAGGAGCACTTCCGATTGGTGTCCCAACAACCGGCCTTGCGGCCGACACCAGGCCGGTAGTCGCTTGAACAGAGGTCTGCGTGAAGACATATCCCTGAAATTCTGCATTGACGAGATAGACCCCTGTTGCTACATCAAGGGCATAATACCCGGCGAGGTCCGTCATCGTCGAGAACTTTCCGCCCTCGTTATTGGATATTATTACCTTAACATTGGGCATGCCCAGACCGCCCTGATCCTGCACTCTTCCCGTCAGACTAAAAGAGGTGGGGTAGCTTCCCGAGCCTACCATGATGGATAGATTATTGCTGGCAAATCCAGCCGATACAAAGCGATAGATATGCGCACCGAGATAATTTGCATAAGCGCCGTTTATCCTATACCAACCAGGTGTGACATAACCCTGGTTTAGGATTTGGCGGTTATAATCCAAAAGCGAGAAGCTGCCCTTCCCGTTTACTCGCGCCCAGAGCACATATTGCTCGCCCAAAGAGACTGTTCCCTGCGTTAAGAGGTACTTACCCCTTTGCAGGAAAAGCCCATTGACTAGCTTCTTGTCGCCATCGACAACCAGTCCCTCAATTGCCGGATTTGCAGGCTCAAGCAGCAAGCTGAATGCGCTCAATCCCTGCCCAAAGGGGTCCAACTCCAAACTTTGGGCGCCGGATGAACTTAAGTAGTCCGGTATTATCGTACTTGCCTGATCTCCACTAGACACTGGTGTGCCCATCCAATCGTAGCCGCTCTGATCATATGATTTCGAGCCGCCCATGCCCTGTGAGGCAGACAATCCCACCAAGAGGAGAGCAAATATCAGTCCTGCAATGATAAATATAACTTTACCCATACCGAATTTCCTCCTGCTTCCATAAGACGCAGAGCACTTAAATGTATGCACTTTCATGATTCGAACGATGCGATCGTGATCACATTTATAAATGAAAACTGCATCCTTGCACAGTAGACAACTTATAACAGTCATGTATTGGAGGAGATCTATGAATCATGTCAGGGTCGGTGGAGTCTGTCTGCTTCTCTTAATTATAGCTGCGGCTCTGCCAATTAATGTATTGGCGCAAACCCCTTCTGAGAACGATAATGCAGCAAACGGGGCGACCCCAATCATAAGCCAGAGCTTGCTTTCTAAGAGCACACAGGGTGAGACGATATCGACAGAAAAGCTGGCCAAGCGTAACACTGGACTTAAGCAGCTGGGAACGACGAAAACAAAAGCCGCTTCAGAGGTTTCTCAAACATCTAATCAGCCCGAAACCCCAGCTCCGACTGCTATGCAGACGGATGTAGCCCAGAATACGCCTGCCCAGGCTGATTCGACGCCGCCGCAAGCAACCACTCCAACAGCGGAAGCTGCGGTCCAGGTTGCTGA
This sequence comes from Methanothrix sp., assembly GCA_028708055.1. Lineage (GTDB taxonomy): Archaea > Halobacteriota > Methanosarcinia > Methanotrichales > Methanotrichaceae > Methanothrix. The sequence goes on along the minus strand of JAQVZT010000296.1, from coordinate 547 downwards.
TAGCACAGTGACGCCGGATACGATCACCCCCGATACAGTAGCGACACCGACCAGTTCCGAGTCTTCTCTGGCTCCTGCAGCAAGTGAGACAGTTGTTTCGCCTGAGAACCTGACTCTGGGAACAGTAGTCTCTAATGAAAATGCCTCCCGGAATGAATCTGCGAGTGCATCACCAATAGTCTCGCAAAACGTATCCAGTAATGCTAGTGAAGTAGCAAATGAGAGCGAGACAACAAGTGAGTCTACGTCTGATGAGGTCGAGCCTGGAACCAACAGGATTTGGAGAGAAGGAGATCCTCTGGAATATACCTGGACTCCTCAGAGTTTCTCCGGATTCTTCTATGACCTGAAGAATGATGTGGGCACTGAGAAGCTCAACGTCAAGCTTCAGAAATCCGGAAGGGCTATTGATTCAGGCGACCTGACATATAGCACGAATGCCCAGGAGACTGATTTTGATTTCAGCGATTGGGGAAGCTATCAGGTTATGGGCTTCATGGCGGATAAGTACTTTGCAGGTTACAAGGCCAACGATGTCTTCGACAAG
>JAQVZT010000295.1 GCA_028708055.1 Methanothrix sp. | reverse complement strand
CCCGACCTGGATGAGGATACCGTGACCATCGCTGTGGAGGCGGCAAGAAATGCCCTGCAGCGCGGAAAGATCGATCCGAAGAGAATCGGTGCCATCTATGCCGGATCGGAGAGCCATCCTTATGCCGTTAAGCCCACCGCCACCATCGTGGGCCAGGCATTATGCACCTCGCCATCTTTTACTGCCGCCGACTTCGAGTTTGCCTGCAAAGCGGGGACCGCTGCCCTGCAGGCATGCCTGGGCCTGGTCAGCTCCAATCTGATCGACCTCGGCCTGGCAATCGGTGCTGATGTCAGCCAGGGCGCACCTGGAGACATGCTGGAATACACTGCGGCAGCCGGCGGCGCAGCATACGTCATAGGCAGCCGGGACGTGGCCGCAGAGATCGAAGGCACCTATTCCTTCACCTCCGATACACCGGACTTCTGGAGGCGCGAGGGCATGCCCTATCCTGAACACGGCGGAAGGTTCACGGGTGAGCCTGCCTACTTCAAGCATGTGACCGGAGCCGCTCGCGGCCTGCTGGAACGCATGAAAAGCTCTCCGGAGGATTATGATTATGCGGTCTTCCACCAGCCCAATGGCAAGTTTCCCTTGAGGGTGGCGAGGATGCTGGGATTCTCAAAAAAGCAGATCGAGCCGGGGCTGATTGTGCCCCTCATCGGAAACACGTATTCTGCGTCCTGCCTCATCGGCCTGGCCGCAACTCTGGACGTAGCCCGGCCAGGCGAGCGCATCTTTGTGACCAGCTTCGGCTCGGGGGCAGGAAGCGATGCATTCAGCATAGAAGTGAAAGACGAGATCGATCGCATTCGCTGCGGCGCTTTGAGCGTTCGCGACTATATAGCCGAGGCAGAGTATATTGATTATGCCATGTATGCCAAGCATAAGGGCAAGCTGAGAATATGAGAAGCGTATCCATAATTGGTGCGGGCTGCACCAAGTTCGGGGAGCGATGGGATGTCTCTCTGCGCGACATGATCGCCGAGGCCGGTGTGATGGCCATCGAGGATGCCGAGATAACCGGCGAGCAGATCGATGCTCTCTTTGTGGGCAACATGAGCGGCGGCCGCTTCATCGAGCAGGAGCACATTGGTGCTCTCATCGCAGATTGCGCCGGCCTTTCTCGCCTGCACCTGCCTTCCACGCGCGTGGAAGCCGCCTGTGCCTCGGGTGGCCTCGCGCTGCGTCAGGCAGTTCTTGCGGTGGCCAGCGGCTATAGCGACATAGTAATCGCCGCCGGAGTCGAGAAGATGACCGATGTCTCATCGGGCACGGCTGCGGACGCTCTGGCCTCGGCGGCCGATAGGGAATGGGAGTGCTTCTTCGGCGCGACCTTTCCGGCTCTTTACGCCATGATTGCCAAGCTGCATATGCGCCGCTACGGCACAACGAGCGAGCAGATGGCCCAGGTGGCGGTGAAGAACCATCACCATGCCTGCATGAACCCCATAGCCCAGTACCACATGGAGATCACGGTTGATGATGTCTTTAAGTCTCCAATGGTAGCCGATCCTCTTCACATCCTGGACTGCTCGCCAATCTCCGATGGGGCGGCGGCACTTGTTCTGGCTCCCACGGATATGGCCAGAAAGTTTTCCGAGGAGCCCATAAAGATCATCGGCAGCGCCCAGGCGAGCGATACTCTGGCTCTACATGACCGTCGCGATCTGACCACCCTGGATGCTACCGTCTATGCCGGGCGGGCGGCTTTTACCCAGGCCGGAATCGAGCCCCGGGCAGTTGATGTGGCAGAGGTGCATGACTGCTTCACCATCGCCGAGATACTGGCCATTGAGGACCTGGGATTTGTGGAAAAGGGTCAGGGCGGCAAAGCCACCACTGAAGGGATGACTGCTCTGCAGGGAAGCATACCCATCAACACCTCGGGAGGACTGAAGGCCTGCGGCCATCCTGTTGGAGCCACGGGGATAAAACAGGCTTGCGAGATAGTCTTGCAGCTGCGTGGAAAGGCTGGCAAGCGCCAGGTGGATGAGGCGGAGATTGGCCTTGCCCATAACGTAGGCGGATCGGGTGGAACAGCTCTGGTCCACATATTTTCGAGGTGAAGATGACCAACCAAGCCCCCAGATTCTGGAGAAGCATACCGCAAAGGTACAACCTTTCCGGCACCCACTGCACCTGCTGCAACGAATATTTCTTCCCGCCCAGAAATCTCTGTCCCAACTGCCGTCGCGGAGCCCATCTGGTGGAGTACACCTTCAAGGGAACGGGAACGGTTATCACCTTTACTACCATTTACAACGCCACCGAGGACTTTGAGAGGCTGACGCCCTACAATCTGGCCATCATTCAGCTTGACGAGGGCCCCAAGATCACCGGTCAGATCGTTTCCAGCTCAGCGAATGTGAAGATCGGCATGCGGGTAAAGGCAGTATTTCGCATCCTGGGAAAAGAAGGCGAGAAGGGCATAATCTACTACGGCACAAAGTTCACGCCGCTCGTCGAGCCCAGCTGTTCGGAAAAGGGCGGAAGATAAGAAAGCAGCTGGCAATAAGACAATATCTATGCTCGCATGGCAGGATAATCGTTCAGGATGCCATTTGAGCAGGCCTCATTTTCAGTGAGAAGGACCGGACCGGTCTTGATGATGTTCTCCCGAGATTGCAGATGGCTGAGCATCCGGGACAAGCCGCTTTTCTCCTCAGCCTGCATAACCAAAAAGAAGCTGTACTCGCCAAAGAGGCGGTATATGTCCCTTACTTCTGGATTTTTCTGAAGGCGATCGTAAACCGATCTTTCCTGACCGCCTCTGACCTTGATCATTGTCATTCCAAATAACATTTGCCTGATTCCCCACTGAAGCCTCAAGGAGTTCGGTCCTGCTATTTATGGATTGTGCCCTGCGGACCGATGAATGAAATCGCCAAATCCCGCTCGAAGGACGTAAATATTTTGCAGCCGGAATAACATTGATGACTCTTATATCCCTCTGCTTTGAGGTCCACCAGCCAATCCGTCTCAAGAAAAATTTCTTCTGGGACGGCTCACCCATGAAGGAGAGCGTGCCGGATCTGCATGACTTCTATTTTGATGATTTCGAGAATAGGAGGATCTTTGGACGCGTATCTGACAAATGTTATCTTCCTGCCAACGAGGTGATCCTCAAAGCCATCAGAAAGCACGAGGCATCAGACCGGCCCTTTAAGGTCGCCTACAGCTTTTCCGGGATATTCCTGGAGCAATGCCGGGCTTACCGGCCCGAGGTCCTTGACTCCTTTGTCAAACTGGTGGAGAGCGGAGCAGTGGAGGTGATGGAGCAGACCTACTATCACTCTCTGGCCAGCCTCTACGAGGATAAGAGCGAGTTCTTCGAGCAGGTCAAGATGCATAGGGAGCTGATCTGGGATATCTTCGGGCTGCGCCCTACTACCTTCGAAAATACCGAGCTGATCTACAATGACGAGATCGCGAAAATGGCCGGGCAAATGGGATACAAATCCATATTCACCGAGGGAGTAATGGCCGATCCCAACTACGTCTACCGGCCGCCGGGAACGGCAGTCTCATTGCTCCTGCGAAATTACAAGCTCACCGATGACATAGGTTTTCGTTTCTCATTGCGAGGCTGGGAAGAATATCCCCTCACCGCCGACAAGTATGCATCCTGGCTGGCGGCGACACCAGGCAGGTGCATAAACATCTTCTGCGACTATGAGACCTTTGGCGAGCATCATTGGGTGGAGACGGGCATCTTCGAGTTCCTGCGCCACCTGCCTGATGAGGTCTTAAGGCACGAAAACCTCCGCTTTGCCACCCCCGCTGAGATCGCAGCCGCCATTCCTCCGGAAAAGGAGCTATCCGTGCAGAGGTATGTCTCCTGGGCGGACCTCGAGAGAGATAC
>JAQVZT010000294.1:1325-3870 GCA_028708055.1 Methanothrix sp. | reverse complement strand
GCGAGGGAATTCCATTGCTGAGAATAGGCCCCACCGCCAAGCATATCGTCATCAGCAATAGCTTTTTGCTTCCCACCGATGTCAGCGGGAGGTTTGCTCTGGTTATTGTTGAGGTAACTGAAGACGCAACTCTGACCCACAACTGGATTAGGGGAAGGATAATCCTGGGTCAGACCGAAGTTCATATAGGCACCTGGCCGGATCTGTCCCGCCAGGAGATGGCCAGGGCCGCCATTCTCATGCAGAGCGGTATGCTCAAGATGGGCAAAGATATCTCGGGAACCTTAAGGATGCAAGGAAACCGGATAACCAGGGTCTTAGCGGGAGATACCATCGTCAATGAGATCAAAAAGCTGCTTAATACTGATGAATATAGCAAAGAGGGCCCTGGAAGGCCGTCAAAGCCTTTGCAGAAGGTGATAAAATCCTGGGTCTTCCGGCAGGCATTGTTCTCGGAAAACATTATCGAGGAGGAGAATGCCGCCCTGGGCGGATTCAATCAGATAATCGCAGAGAGCGTTTCCCTTAACTCCAACTGGTTAAGCCCGGCCAGGGGGGATGATACGGCCGGAAAGAAGCTACTGGGTTGGACGATGGCTGACTGCGCTTTTTATGCAGGAAACAGCGGCCTTGAAGATGTTCAGATTTGCGATATCTCCAGGATGAGCAGCAAGGCTGGAAATACCATTGAGATCATGAAATGTCAGCCTGCGGCCCATTATCTTGCTTACCGACCTCGGGATGGAAGATCTCAGCCCTACCGCTGGCAGAGCGACCGAATCAGAGATAAAATTATCACGGACGAATGGGAGAAAAACTGCGATCTTCTGCCCGCCCAGTTGGGAGGAAAGCCTCATTTCCTCCTTCGCGGCCCTATTGCCGACGGAAAGGCATCTTTTTCCTTCTGCAGGATCAAATCCGGTGCAGTCAGAGAGAAGATCTGGTCGGAGAGCTGGGAGTATGACCCGAGCTATTCAATAATCCCCCTCGATATCGAGGGCCAGATCAACTTTGTGTTGTACAGGTCATCTGACGGAGATGTGCAGCTCTGGCGCAGAAACTCCCAGGGGGGCAAGGATATTGTCGGTTACGGTTGGGGCGCGGGTTATGAGATAATGCCCTTCAGGATCAACGGAGAGGCTCATTTCGTTGCCTACAAATCGGAGACCGGCAGCGCCGAAATATACCGCTGGACCTCTGATGGACGCAGGGAGACGATAAGATCTGAGAAGTGGCAAGAAGGCTGCAAGCTTGTGCCTTTTGAGCTGGGGACAAAATCTTATCTCCTGATGAACGGGCCCAAAGGAATTTTCAATGATGGACCGGGCCGGACATTCAATTCAAAGGTTTACGTCTGGAATGCCGACAAGAGCAGATCTGAAGCACTCTCTTTTAACGCTCTGGAAGATTCGACTGCCATTATATTCAAGCTGAGCGGCGCACCCTATGTCATGAATTACAAAGAGAGCACGACCGCATTTGAGATCTACAGCTGGGTGCTGAAGACAGGGGACAAGCTTGATCGGGCACTGCTGGGAACCGGGACAATGCCGGCTGCCTTGAAGAGCAATCTCACCATTCCTTTTGATCTGCAATCCCGTCTCTATTTTGCCTCTTACGACAGGGGAACCGGAGCGGTTGTTTTATGCAAGGGAGTATCTGGGGGCACTCCGAAGAGTCCGACACTAACCATTGCCCCAGGGAAGTCTTTCACCTGGCAGAAAGACTCGATTGTGATCGTATTCGAGGCCAGTGGACTTGCCAATTTCTTTGTTTGCAATACCAAAACCGGTGCAGTGCTCCTATCCCAGGGCAAGTCGGATAAGGATAGTGAGTCTTTAGCGACCTTATGGAATGGAACCTGGGAGCCATGTGATGCTCTGATGATCTTTGATCTGGCAGGCACGCTTTACCGCCTGGCCAGCATGCAGGACAGGCATCTGATTCAGTTAAGCCGCTGGAAAATGGATAATGGAATTTCTCAATTGGTCTGGTCGAGCGGCTGGCAAACAGGTTATGTCCTTTATGCAGTGCAGATCTCCGGTCAGTCTCAGGTTCTGGCCTACAGGCCGGATGACGGATCGGCGGAGCTGTGCAGATGGGATGCAGGTGGAGTGAGGGAGAGCATCTGGATCAAAAGCTGGGGAAAAGGATACGCTAAACTGCTCTTCTTTGAGATATCCGGCCAGCCAGTCTTCCTGGGCTACCGGCCTGATGATGGCCAGGCAACGCTCTGCCGCTGGGACCCGGCCAAAGGAACCGCTGAAGCTGTCTGGAGCGACGAGTGGGGGCAAAATTATGCACCCATGACCTTCGAGCTGGATGCAAGAGCCTATCTGCTGATTTACAGAGCGGCGGACGGGCGGGCGGCTCTGTACCGCCTGAACCCCGACGGCAGCCGGGAAACGGTCTGGCAGGAAGAGTGGGGGCAGGGATACGCGCTGATGCCTTTTATGCTTCCTGAAGATTAGGGGGAAATGCAATTATGATGAAGAGTGTCAAGAAACCCGAGAGGGAATCTGGAAGGTCTGCTATGCCGCAGCAA
>JAQVZT010000294.1:0-1315 GCA_028708055.1 Methanothrix sp. | reverse complement strand
CGTCCTCTCGCCCTGAAAGCAGAGGAGCATGAGGCCCAGGTGGGAGAGCCACGCGTCGGCTTCAGTCTTGCAGATATCGACCTCTTTCCACGGGAGATCGTGCAGCCAAAGCTCCGGCAGGGGCCGGTCGGGGATCGGTACGAACATGAGGCGGATGGATTTTCATCGCAGGGAAGCTTTGGACAGAGAGCCCTGGCTGCTGAGCGGATGCAGGATAAGCCCGTGCCCAATCACACCGGGATGCCTGACCGGCTGAAGGCGGGAATCGAGTCACTCTCCGGAATCGATATGTCGGATGTGCGGGTGCATGCCTACTCGGACCGACCAGCCAGAATGAATGCCCTGGCCTACACTCAAGGCAATCAAATTCACCTGGGACCGGGGCAGGAGAAGCATCTGCCGCACGAGGCCTGGCATGCGGCGCAACAGAAGCAGGGGCGGGTGCGGGCGACGAAGCAGATGATGAAGGGGGTGGCAGCAAATGATGATGCAAAATTAGAGAAAGAAGCTGATGCAATGGGTCAAGCTGCAAGCCAAAGGCGGATATTCCCGATCCTCTACCAAGGAGCACGCCAGGGAAGCAATAGCAAATCATCGCATACCGGGTTTAATAGCCCGGTAACACAGCTCAGAGTCTTGCCGGAATTGATGACCCAATTGAACACAACTATAACGGTAAACAAGCCAGACCGCGTTTACTCGCTCGTATTCAATCCCACACACAATATGTATTGGATAAAGAAAGAAAGCAGACAGGGGGCGGAGGACAGCGAAAAGGCATACAATGCAATAGAATCTGTTCTGGGAGTGAGGAGAGGAAGAATGATGAATCCACTGTGGAACTTGGCGACCCCCAGAGTACAAATTGCAGATGTCCAGGATCTCGCTATTATTACAAACCTGCATATCGCAGGCCTAGTACTGCCGACGGCAGATCAAAGAATCACCATTTCAGAAAACGCAATTGGGACAAGTGCCGAAGTGCCAGTAGATGTGGATCAGTATGAAGTGGACCACCCAGCCGCTACTCTAGATGAAGAAGATCAGAGACGATCAGATTTTGAAGATCGTTTTCCAATCTGGAAAGATAAGGATTATATCAAAACTCTTGGTTACATTGCTGTTGTCGATCTCTTAATAGGCAACTTTGATCGAATCAATCGGAACTTGAATCTAAAGAACTGGCTGGTTGAAGGGAGAAGCAAAACAATAAGCTTGATCGATAATATCGAAATCGAAGGAAGTTTGGAGGACATTGATACCTGGAAAGCCAATCAGTTCGTTAATGATTTTCATAATTTGGGAAGGCAGACTC
>JAQVZT010000293.1 GCA_028708055.1 Methanothrix sp. | reverse complement strand
ACGGGGTCGTGAATCTATAATAGGTTTTGAAACGTCATTAACTCTTGCAGGCTCTATACAGGGTCAATTTTTTTGTTGATCTAAAAACACGTGCACCATCTTTTGCAGATTGAATCCAGTCCCAGTGATATTCTTGCAGCCTTGAGCGGATCGCTGCAAGAGATAGGGTCCAAATGGTTCGTCAATTCCATCATCTTTGCAGAGGCTCCTTTTTGGAAGGGACAAAGGGAATTATCCCCTCCTTGGCTAGCTGCTCCTGAACAGGCAGCGGAAGCTTGCGGGCATCAACCGCGAGGCCGTTCACGCTTACCCACCAGGCGAAAGAATAGAAATCAGGATGCAATGCAGATGATCCTGAGACATCGAATGCAAAATTGCGCCGTGCATTGCAAAAAGTTTTTTAGTTAGATCATACAATAGCCAAACAGATTATGAGGTATTCAATGAAGACATTATGCATAATTTTGGCAGCATTGATATGCTTGCCTATATTGGCTTTTGCTGCAGATGATAGCAAGGTCACTGGATCAGATAATAGTTCGCTTGATTTTATCTTGGATCAATCTACCATAGATTATTTAGCGCGAGAAAGTGAAGTCAGCAACTTCTTTCAGGGAATAAGGAATAACCCAGAAGAACTCAGGGCCTTCTTTTTATCCATGCCTAAGGGAGGAGATATCCACAATCACCTGACAGGAGCGGTTTACGCCGAGGACCTCATCGATGCAGCATCCTCGGAGAGACTGTGCATCTATTCAAACAACTACACGGTCACCAAATGCACAGGATCCCAAAATACGATACCATTGAGCCAGGCTTATAGAAACGAACAGTTCTACAATAGCATAGTAGATACCTGGTCAATGAAAAACTCGGAGTTATTAAACGTCAGCGGCCATGACCAGTTCTTCTCCACGTTTGGGCGTTTTGGCGGTGCTACAAAAAATACGAGTCTCATGGTGGCAGAGTTGCGTTCAAGAGCAGCTATCGATAACATAGAGTACCTGGAACTCATGACCGGCGTGAACACAAGCAGTAAGGCATCTAGCTTGGGGAATTGGAGTGAAAACCTCAGCCACTACTATGATGATCTCATCAAGGGTGGTCTGAGGGAGCTGGCCGAGGAAGCTTCGATAAATCTGAGAGAAACGGATGCCAAATCCATAGAGATTCTTGATGCCGGCGACCCAGGCAGGAATGTTACAGTCAAATACCTGTGTACCGTTTCCAGGATCAAGCCGAAGAAAGAGGTCTTCGCTCAGCTTGCCCTCGCCTTCGAGGTGGCAAATATATCTCCTCTAGCAGTGGGCATCAATATTCTGAGCGCTGAGGACAACCGAACCGCCAGGGAAGACTACTCATTGCATATGAAAATGATCGACTTCCTGCACGGAAAATATCCCAATGTAAAGATTGCTCTGCACGCAGGGGAGCTGGAACAGGGACTGGTTCCACCCGAGGACCTCAGGTCCCATATCCAGGAGGCAGTTGAGGTGGGACACGCTTCGAGGATAGGCCATGGAGTGGATATCATGAGGGAAACCAATTCCCAGAAGACCTTATCTGAGATGGGTAAGAATAAGGTAGCGGTGGAGATCATGCCGGTGAGCAACAAGGAGATCCTGGGGGTCTCTGGAGAAGATCACCCGTTTCCAATCTACCTGAGCCGTGGGGTACCCATCGTCCTGGCCAGCGATGACCCTGGGGTTTTGAGGACCGATCTGACTGAGCAATTCGTGATCATCGCCAGCGACTACCCGCAGGTGAGCTATTCGGATATCAAGACTTTTGCAAGAAATAGCCTGGAGTATAGCTTCTTGCGTGGCGATGGAATCTGGGCGATCTCAGGGAATTACTCGCAGATAAGGAAGGAGTGCGCAGGATGCCGTCCTGGGACCGGATGCGAAGAGTGCAAGGCATTTTTGGATAAGAACGAAAAGGCCAGAGCCGAATGGAGGCTTGAGGGAGATCTGGCTGCCTTTGAGAGAGGAGTCTATAATTGGACAACACTTGGCGGAAATGGGAATTAAAGGGGCTTCTCCATCCATGATGCCTAGAGATGGCGGGTATATCATCGCCGGGGTAATAAAGCCAAATTGAGATGTGTGGGGGATGGCAACTTCCATCCATCCCTTCCATCTGATAATTTTGAAAAAATGCATCTATTATTTTCGTCCCAGGTACAGCCGGCAGACCTCAGGGTTATCGAGCAGGCTCCTCGCAGGTCCTTGCAGTCGATTGCGTCCCATCTCCATAATATAGCCCCGGTCGCTGATGGCCAGAGCCCTGCGAGCATTCTGCTCGACCATGAGAATGGTCACTCCTCGCTCATTTATCTTCTGGATCTCAGAAAAGAGCTGGGTCATCACCTTGGGTGATAGCGCCGCGGATGGCTCATCGAGCAGCAGCATGGATGGGCCTATGATCATGGCCCTGCCCACAGCCAGCATTTTCTGCTCTCCGCCACTGAGAGTCCCGGCCCTCTGCTCCATGCGACCGGCAAGCGTTGGAAAAAGCTCCAGGACAAGCGAGATCCGATCTTCAATTCCGCCATCTAAAGCAATGGCCCCCATCTCCAGGTTCTCCTTTGCAGTGAGCGCAGGAAATACATTTCTCTCCTGGGGCACATAGGACAGACCCCTTTGCACCAGTTGGTCAGGCCGCATTCCCGTGATATCCCGGCCTTCGAATAGGATTCTTCCGCCCCGCATCCTGGTCAGTCCAAAAATAGACTTCATCAAAGTCGACTTTCCGCAGCCGTTAGGGCCTATGATGGTCACCAATTCTCCTTTATCTACCTGGAGAGATACCTCGTTTATGATGTTCTCGTCAGTATAGCCTGCAGTGACTGAGTCAAGGCTGAGCATCAGGTCCCGCTCCCAGGTAGGCCTCAAACACCCGTGGATCAGAGATGACCTGATCGGGGCGGCCTTTCGCCAATATCGCACCCTTGTTCAAGACATAAAGCTCATCAGAGAGGGCAAGCACATAGGGAATGGCATGCTCAATTATCATAATAGTGAGCCCATTTTCACGAAGCTTCTTGACCTTCTCAATGAGCCTCTCAGAGAGTGCCGGATTTAAACCGGCAAATGGTTCATCCAATAGCAAGAGCCGAGGGTCTGCCATCAAAGCGCGGGCCATCTCCAGCATCTTCTTCTGGCCGCCGGACATAGATCCGGCATACTCGTCTTGCATGCGCAAAATATCAAAGAATTTCAATATCTCAACGGCTTTATTCTCAATAGATATCTCTTCTGCCTGGACCTTACCACGGCGGATGATGTTCGCAAAGATATTTTCCCCAACCTGATTTTGGCCACCCAACATCATATTCTCCAAAACGGTCATCCTCATCAGAGATCGGGGTATTTGAAAGGTGCGAATCAGACCCAGGCGAGCAATCTTATAGGCCGGCAGACCCACAATCTCCCTGCCCGAAAAGAAGATGCTTCCGCTGTCCGGGCTTACAAAGCCGGATATCAGGTCGAAGAGAGTGCTCTTGCCGGCTCCGTTAGGTCCGATGAGGCCCACAATCGTTCCTTCCTGGACGGAAAGGCTACAGCCGTCTACAGCTAAGAGGCCGCCGAATCCTTTTCTTACTCCTTCTATCCTGAGGATTTCATCTGCCAACTGCCAGATCCTCCTTTTTGCCGAACAATCCCTGAGGCCGGAACATCATGAGTCCGATTAGGATTATGCCGATGATCACCATTCTCGCCGCGCTGGATGCTGATGGACTGAAGGAGATGTATCCCTCTAAAAAGCGTGTTGTGCTGAAGAATCCCCAAAGCATGATCGCTCCCACAATCGTGCCCCGATTGCTTCCGCTGCCGCCCATGATGACCATTATCCAGGCATAAAATGTCTCAAT
>JAQVZT010000023.1 GCA_028708055.1 Methanothrix sp. | reverse complement strand
TCATCGCTGCCTGATGCCAGAGTGCGACCGTCGGGGCTGAAGGCAACGCTGTTCACACAGTCGGAGTTTCCTTCAAGCGTCCCAATCTCTGATCCGCTTGATACATCCCAGAGCTTCACGGTACGGTCCTGACTGCCTGACGCAAGAGTGCGACCGTCGGGACTGAAAGCGACGCAGTACACCGGGTCGGAGTGTCCTTCAAGCGTCCTGATCTCAGAGCCGCTTGCAACATCCCAGAACCTCACTGTGCTGTCCCAGCTGCCAGATGCCAGCGTGCGGCCGTCAGGGCTGAAGGCGACGCTGTTCACCCCTTCCGAGTGGCTATCAAGTGTCCAGATCTCTGATCCGCTCGCTGTAGCCCAGAGCTTCACTGTGCGGTCATCGCTGCCTGACACCAGAGTACGACCGTCGGGGCTAAATGCCACGCTGTTCACCTTGAGGGATAAATTGTCCAGCGTCCATGTCTCTGATCCGCTCGCCGTATCCCAGAGCTTCACTGTGCTGTCCATGCTGCCAGACGCTAGAGTGCGACCGTCGGGACTGAAGGCGACGCTCCACACCCAAGCAGAGTGGCCTTTGAGCGTCCGAATCTCCGCTCCACTCGCGATATCCCAGAGCTTCACTGTTCTGTCGCTGCTGCTTAGTGCCAGAGTACGACCGTCGGGGCTGAAAGCGACGCTCGACACCTGGCCGGTGTGGCCTTCATGCATCCGAATCTCCGATCCGCTCCCGACATCCCAGAGCTTCACATTGTTGTCATCGCTGCCAGACGCCAGAATGCGACCATCTGGACTGAATGCCACGCTGTTCACCGCATCGGAGTGACCGGTCAGCGTCCTGATTTTAGATCCGCTTGTTACATCCCAGAGCTTCACTGTGCTGTCACCGCTGCCTGATGCCAGAGTAAGACCGTCGGGGCTAAATGCCACGCTGTTCACCGTCCCGGAATGGCCGTTCAGCGTCCTGATCTCAGATCCACTTTCGACATCCCAAAGCTTCACGGTGCGGTCATCACTGCCTGATGCCAGAGTGCGACCGTCGGGACTGAAAGCGACGCATTCCACAAAGCCGGAGTGGCCATCAAGTGTCCTTATCTCAGATCCGCTCGCTGTATCCCAGAGCTTCACTGTGTCATCATTGCCGCCAGAAGCCAGAGTGCGACCGTCGGGGCTAAATGCCACGCTGTTCACATTGTGGGAGTGGCCCTCCAGCGTCCAGATCTCAGATCCGCTGGCGACATCCCAGAGCATCACCGTCCCATTTCCACATCCTGCTGCCAGAATCCTTCCGTCCGGGCTAAATGCCACAGAATACTTTTCACTGGATAGATTTCCCAGCACTGCGATCAGCCCGTACTTCTCCACAGATGGAAAAGGCTTCGGAGTGTATCCTTCCGGCAGCCTCAGCGGCGTCTTTTCGTAGGAATCCCTCAGACAGAGGACGATGTGCTTGTCACCCTGATAGAAAGGCCCGCCGGGATGGGCATTTCCATTGTCCTCCGCACCCCAATCGAGGTTCAGCCAGACATCCCTGGTGTCAGTATCGATGTGGGTGTAAATTTTGTCGGTTCCGTGCTTCTGCTTTAGCCAGGCAATGATGTCTTCCACCGGATTGCTTTTCAGAGAAAAATTGCCAAGATAGACCTCGGTGTAGGCATGTCCTCCTGTGCTGTTGTTTCGAGCAAGGACGACCCGGGTCGTACCGCCAACGGACTCCACCAAAGCAGACATGAGAATGGCGAAATCGTCGCAGTCGCCAATCCCTGAGCATCCAATCTCCTTGCCGGTGTTCAGGGACTCGCTGGCATTGGCGAAGTAATCCACGCCTCGCGGGTCTCGGACATAGCTCCAGCCTTTGGTTGCATCATCTCCTCCTTTGAGGTAGGAATAGATGCAGTCAACCTGCTCAATGGTGTAGTCCCCTGGATGCTTGCCTGCCAGCAGGAGAGCCACATGGCGGATGTCGCGGTTGTCCGGCTCAACCCTGGCGTTCAGAATGGCCTTCAGCTCACCAACCTTCTCGTCCACAGTCCCTTCAGGAGTACTGCTGCCGCCGGTGATCGGAAAAGCAATAACCTCGCTGTCTCGGGGCTCGGAGATCTGAGGCACTCCTTTCAGATCCTGAGAAGAGGAATACGCCTGACGGATCTGATCCGAGGAGTAGCTTGCCACGTCAACTGCTGAATCGTCGAAGACAAAAGGTACATCGGCAGCAACCGCTGATCCTGTCAGCAAAAAGATGATCAGCCAGATGATGCGATTGGACATGATATGCCTTTAGGTCAAATGATCTCGACGACTATATCAATATTTCATCAAGTTCCGATCGGATATGCACCAGGGCCAGGTGTATAAGACGGCTTCCAGTCCGTATAAGCAGGTCCCGGAACATAGCTGTACTTCTTGCTTCCTCCAAGGACCGCCACACCCGAGGGCGCTTTCCTCTCCACTATGATGAAATTTTGTGACTGCTTATCATCATAATAATCTTCTCCGGCATGGTTTCCATCTCGGACCCACACAGCTACCCTGTAATCGCCATCATCTCCCTCGGCGGTCCTCATAGTCCAGGTATTCCTGGACATCCAACCGGTCACCGGAACATCATTTATCAGAAACTCATAGAGTATTGAATCACCATCAAGATCCATTGCAGAAGCCGTCCATACAACACTTGCACCCGCCTCCTGGGGGCTGGAGGGATCCGAACTCAGTTCCTCCAATATGGGTGGGCTGTTGGCAGACTCCACTGAGAAGGAAGCTTCACGAATGTCGTCGCCTTCATTGGAGCCAGAATGTCTTCCGTCCCTCACCTGGACGATGATCCGGCTCTCTCCGACGTCTGCCTGGCAGGTCTTCCAGATCCAGGAATTGTCGCTCGACCAGTCCCGGACAATCCTTGTTTCTTCGCCAGTTGAAGGCCCTTCCAGAAGGAAACGATAGAGCAGGTCGTCGCCTTCAGGATCTTCCGCCAAAGCCAGCCACCGGACCTCAGTACCCGAAGGTTGCGGACTGGCAGGACTTGCCTCCAATTCCGAAATCGCCGGAACGAGATTCTCATGCACTATCTCGAATTTCGCAGCGGCACTGTCGTCGCATGCACTCGACCCGGAATGCTTGCCGTCTCTCACCTGCACATCTATCTGGTTCGTGCCTTCGTCCTTATCAGTAGACTCCCAGATCCATATATTATTTGAAGTCCATTCGGTCATTGGCCTTCCATTCAGAAGGAACCGATAGAAAAGCAGATCATTTTCCGGATCGTGAGCTTCTGCAGTCCAGGTTATGACAGCTCCTGCCTCCTGCGGACTCTCTTTATCCAGGGAAAGGCTCTCAATAACAGGAGTCTCATTGACTAGCGGCTGCGGAAGTGGCCCGGCCTCCTTTTTGGCTTCCCGAATGGTGAAGTTCGCCCTGCGGCTGGCATCAAAGCCTTCCGGGCCGCTATGCCTTCCGTCTCTCACCTGAACATCAATCTGATTGTATCCCAGATTATCCTCAGACGTGTTCCAGACCCATGCTCTCTCAGCCATCCATTCAGAGATGGGGACATCATTTAGCAGGAAGCGATATTGCAGTGAGTCATTATCGGCATCCTTTGCTTCTGCCGTCCAGGTTATGACATCACCAGCTTCTCTAGGGCTGGACAGGTCAGGCTCAAGGCCGAAAATCTCTGGCGTTTGGTTTTCCGGGATAAATTGGCCAGCTCCGGTCTCATTGACGGTGAAATTGCAGGACCTCCGGCCATCAAAGCCGTCCGGTCCCGCATGTTTGCCATCCCTTATTCGAACCTCAATCCTGTTATTGCCGATATCAGCGTCAGTTGTTTTCCAAACCGTCCAGTTCTGAGGCCCCCATCTGGTAATGGGCTCGTCTTCAATAAAGAATCGATATAAAATTGGATCATTATCAGGATCTATTGCTCTTACAGACCAATTTATCTCGTCGCCCAGATTGGCGGTCTCAGGATTATGAATATTATTATTA
Source organism: Methanothrix sp. (assembly GCA_028708055.1). Classification (GTDB taxonomy): domain Archaea; phylum Halobacteriota; class Methanosarcinia; order Methanotrichales; family Methanotrichaceae; genus Methanothrix. The sequence continues at coordinate 12,308 of JAQVZT010000023.1, read as the reverse complement.
GGATCCATCCCGATCACCCTTGGCAATCGGTTATGCTTCTCAGGAAGGCCCGGTGAGGTCTTGATGGAATTTTTATCTATCCAAACAACAACATGCACGTCACCCTGATAGAAAGGCCCGCCGGGATGGGCAGTACCCTTTTCATCCGCTCCCCAGTCAAGGTTCAACCAGACATCGTTCGTCTCAGTATCGATATGGGAATATATCTCTTGCGTATCGTATTTGTCCTTCAGCCAGCCTACAATTGCATCGATCTGATTATGCCTGTAACTCAAATTACCCAGATAGACCTCTGCAAATGCATGGCCTCCAGTGGTGTTATTCCGGGCAAGGATTATCCTGGTGGAGCCGCCAATGGACTCAACTAGCGACGACATGAGAATTGCGAAATCATCGCAGTCTCCTGCGCCAATGCAGTTTGACTTGGCGCCAGCATTCAAGGATTCATTGGCATAATTGTAGTAATCCTTTCCCCGCGGGTCTCTGACGTAGCTCCATCCCTTCAGGATATCATCTCCGCTCTTAAGGGTGCTGTAAATGGAGCAAATCTGCTCAATGGTATAGTCCCCGGAGAATTTGCTCGCTATCCCGACGGCTGCTTCATGAACTCTGTCCGGTTCTACCCGCGAGCTTATTCTTTTCCTGAGGTCACCGATCTTCTTTTCCTCCAGCCTCTCAGATCCATTCCCTCCGCCGACTACAGGAAACATCAGGATCTGACTATCTGATAATTCAGTTACTGGCGGCACGCCTGAAAGCTCGGGCGATTTGTTTTGCGCTTCTTTTATGGTCTGCTCCATATGAGCACGATAGGAGGCATTCAAAGTGCCATTTTGAAACACAAATGGTTCATCAGCCGCAAATGCTGCCTGGGCCATGAAAAGAACGCAGATCCAAATAATTGCTAGTAATATGATTCGTACGATTATCTTTTGAGCCATTATCTAATCCCTCCCGACCGTCATCTATTTTCCAAACATTAAGCAATAATCAAAATTGCGTTATTACCAGGTCACTGCCTGTATCTGCCTATTTCCCCTGGCTTTTTGCTTGCAGCTCATTTGCCCTGGCGAAAGCGGCATATGCCTCGCTCTTCCTTCCCAGCATATTCAAGGCGGTTCCCATGTTTGTCCAGGCCGCCTGGTTGCCAGGATCAAGTTCAACCGCTCTTTCAAATGCCGCCAGGCTTTCATCGTATCTTCCAAGATTGAAGAGCGCATCGCCTTTGTTATTCCATGCCTTTGAGCTTGTATCATCCAGCTCAATTGCCTTCTCTGATGCAACCAGCCCCTCTGAATACCTACCGACCCGATCAAGAGCACCACCTTTATTCAGCCAGGCTCTCATATTGTCGGGGTCCAGATCGGTGGCCGTATTGTAAGCCTTGATGGCAGGCTCGTCTTTGCCCATCTTCTCCAAAGACAGACCTTTGTCTGCCCAGGCTTCAGCATCTTCTGGGTCCAGTTCGATGGCCTTTTCATAGGACTGCAGGGAATCTTCGTACCTTTTTAAAATTGAGAACACATAGCCCTTGCGCTTCCAGGCCGCTGAGCAGGTCTGGTCGGCCTCAATTGCCTTATTGTAGGCATCGATTGCTTCATAATATTTTCCCAGGTCCAGGAGCGACTGTCCCTTATTGATCCAACTCTCTGCTGAGCCTGGCTCAGCAGCTCGGATCAAGCTGGTTATGGCCGCACTGGAACCTACTGCGGTCTTCTCGACGGCAGCATCTGGAACCTTGAGTGGAGTTCTGCTCAATTGATCCCTGATGCAGAGGACCAGATGACGGTCACCGGGAAAGAATGGCCCGCCAGGGTGAGAATTTCCCCGTTCATCTGATCCCCAATCCAGGTTGAGCCAGACCTCCCCGGTGTCGGTATCGATATGGGTATAGATCTTATTTGTCTGGAACTTCTGGCTCAACCATTCTATGATATCTCTTACCTGAGAGCCATCGCCATCCAGCCGCCCAAGGTACACCTCTGTGTATGCATGGCCGCCTGTGGTGGCATTCTTGGCCATGATGATCCTCGTGGTCCCACCCACGGATTCAACAAGAGCGGACATGAGTATGGCAAAGTCATCGCAGTCTCCGGCGCCCGCACATCCGGATTGACTTCCTGCTCTCAAGGACTCATTGGCATAGTTGAAATAATCAAGGCCTCTGGGGTCAGGTACATAGCTCCAGCCTCTTGTGGAGCCGTTTCCATTCTTCAGGTAGCCGTAGATTGAGCAGATCTGATCGATTGTGTGGTCGCCCGGATATCTGGCTGCCAGCACCAGGGCCTCGTAATGCACGCTCGGGTTGTCCACTTCAACGCGACTGTCTAGAGTAGCCTTGAAGTCTCTGGTCAGCTTCTCAGTCTCGCCTTCAGCCATGCTTCCTCCGCCCGTTACCGGAAATTGCAGGGTTTCATCATCAGAAGGTGCGACTACGGCGGGAATGCCCGCCAGATCGGGACTTGTGGCGCTCATTTCCTCAAGCTGGCCGACAGAGAAGCTGGAGACATTCATGGAATTCTCGCTGAAGATATAAGGTATGTCTTCTGCCACCGCCACACCCATTAGAAGAGCAATGCATAGCCAGATAATCCGTACAGACATTGGGACCGAATCAAGAATACCTGCAAACTACTATATGTATTTTTACAGGCAACGAGAACAACTACGAGGGGAGGAATTGATTATCATTAGCTAAAATAAATATAAAATAATATCTCTATGCAGGTGAAGCAGGAGACGTAGCAGAGACCTTGTCGTATCTGACTAGGCCGGTCATGGCCCAACCGACATCGTGAGTTGCGGTCACTTTGGCAGTAATGAGATTCTTTCCGGGCATGAGATAAGAAGTTATATCTACTTCGTAGGGATTGTCATAGCCTGTTGTAATTTTCTCAAGTGGATTATTATTTACATAAAGCTCAATGGTGGCCGGATAGCCATTAGTATTTCCATAGCTTCCCACATGCAATTTTCCCGACAATATCTTTGTTCCCTCTATCTCGTAGCTATTTCTAAAATAGGCGGTATGCGTCATGGTTTGCTCAGTTGCAGGATACCATATCTCAGACGCCTGATCGATCGGATTATCATCATATACCTGCACTGCTTCCCACCAGGAGTCATCGTAGCCCTCTGTAGTCCATCCTTCTTGCTCGAAGTCTATGCTCTTCCATGTCGAATCGGTGTTTATCGTCATCTTCGCAACTTCGCAGACCGCGGTAGAAGATAAGGCCACAGTCAAAAAGATGAGGAGGACGCCGCTTATGAGATACTTCATTAGATCACCTGGATAGTTCTCAGCTAATATTTGGTTCTAATTGCATTTCTCCTATTTTATGCTTGCGAATATGGCGGCATCGTCTCTTCCTGAATCATGCCGTCCCGAAAAAATCCGCCTTGTAGCAATCCGTAAATAGCTTGCCGACCTCAAGGCGCCATTAGCTCCACAAAATTTTCAGCCATTCCTGTTTGAATCGAGCCGCTTCTGTACAGGGAAAAAGAGCATCTTTTATCACAAAACGATCTCAATGAAAAATTCATATAGTAGCCAGGCGCAGAGAGACTCGATGTTTCCCCAGGTGCTATTGATCTATATAATCATTCTCGTTGGTGCAGCAGATGCATTGGACGTGCCTTTTGTCTTCGGGGAGACGACATCAAGTGTGGCAGGATATACTCCTGGCCAGTTCGAGAAGGTCAGTCAAGCATCACCAGATCTTGCGGGTGTGCCTTCAGCTTCAGTTCCATCAGAAAATGAGACCCTAAAATTTCCAATTGTAGGCGGCAGCAACACGCCTGTAGGGGCAAACGAGAAAAAGGTGGCGGATCTTAAAAAGACACTGGACATTAAGGTGCAGGCTGACAGTCCTTCAGTTGTAGAAGAAGTAGGATTGGCGGCAGGCAAGTATTCCGGCGATTACACCATAGAGCAGGTCAGCGCAATATATGATCACCTGAAGGAGAACTGGCATTACCTGAGAGATCCAAGAGGTGTTGATTACTTTAAAAATGCCAGCGAGTCGCTAGATCTGGGCAAGAGAAACGGATGCGTGGGCGTTGGCGATTGCGATGATTTTGCCATCCTCATGGCGGCTCTTGTGGAGTCAATCGGTGGAACGACCCGAATCATCCTCGCCCGCAATAATAGCACCGGCGGACATGCTTACTCAGAGGTCTACATCGGCCAGCTCAACACCACAGGCAATCAGGTGGATGAGATCATCGGATGGCTAAAACAGGAATATGAAGCGGATAAGATATTTACTCATATTGACACTGATACTGAGGAGGTCTGGCTGAATCTTGATTGGGGTTCAGATGAAAAGGGCAATGCCCACCCAGGCGGGCCATTCTATCAGGGCGATAGGCACTACGTTATAACCATCAGGGACACCTTAGGAAAGACCCCACTGAAGCTGCCTGAAAAATCCAACAAGCCACCTGCGTTGATCAGCCTGAATCCGGATAAAACAGATCCACAAATCTCCGGGACAGCCATAACCTGGACGGCCAGTGCCAAGGACCCGGATAAGGATCAGATATTATATCGCTTTTTGCTGAATGATGAACCTGTGTGCTGGGAAGAACATTGCTGATACGCCTAGGATATTCTCCTTGCTGCAAAGTTTATCTCTGAAGGGTTTACTGAATATCCTGAATCATAAAACGTGACCGGCCTGATGGGGCTGTCTGCCGCCCAGCTATAAGGCAGCACCAACTCGATCACATAATCGCCATCGGGAATTCCCACAAACGAGTAGTATCCATATTCGTTTGTGATAGCTGATGCAATGACCTCTCCACCGACATATCCCTGATGCAAATACAGGTTCCAGTTGGGCAGGCCCTCACCCATGGTTAGATTGCATCTTGAGCACTCTTCGTAGACCTGCCCGGACAGGCCAGAAGGAGCTATGACGTTTTCTGTTGCATTTGTGATTGCATATTGTAGATATGGTTCGGATGGAATACTGGCCACAGTCATATTTCCATACGCATAGCTTGGCTCTGTTGCATTCGTCGTTGCATTTTCATATTCATAAATCGGCTCTGTTGCATTCATCGTTGCATTTTCATATGCATAGATTGGCTCTGTTGTATTCATCGTTGCATTTTCATATGCATAGATTGGCTCTGTTGTATTCATCGTTGCATTTTCATATGCATAGATTGGCTCCGTTGTATTCATCGTTGCATTTTCATATGCATAGATTGGTTCTGTTATATTCATCGTTACATTTTCATATACATATATTGGTTCGGTTGTATTCATCGGTTCATTTATCGTGGCATTTTCCGCGGCATAGAAATGTTCGGCGGGAACATCTGCGGGAACCGAATAAGAATCAGGCAACTTCAGTGAAGTCTTTTTGTAGGAATCCCTGATGCACAGGACTATGTGCTTATCGCCCTGATAAAAAGGCCCACCAGGGTGAGTATTGCCCTTTTCATCCGCTCCCCAGTCAAGGTTCAGCCAGACGTCCTTTGTGTCCGTATCGATGTGAGTGTAGATCCTATCGGTGCCGTACTCCTGCCTGAGCCAGGCGATGATGCCCTCCACCTGGCTGTTCTGCTCAGACAGACTGCCCAGGTAAACTTCGGTATAGGCGTGCCCGCCAGTGCTCTCATTGCGGGCCAGGATGATCCTGGTGGTGCCGCCCACGGATTCAATCAGCGCTGACATGAGTATGGCGAAATCGTCGCAATCGCCGCCACCCACACATTTGGCCCTATCGCCCAGCTTCAGAGATGCATTGGCGTACCTCAGGTAGTCGATGCCTCTCGGATCTCTCACGTAGCCCCACCCCTTCCGCTCGCCATCTCCGTTCTTCAGATAGCCGTAGATTGAGGCAATCTGGTCGATGGTAAGGTCTCCCGGGTACTTGAGTGCAAGCACAACGGCCTCGTCGTTTACCCGCTGATTGTCCGGCTCTACTCTGGCATCAAATTCCTCCTTGAGATCGCCTACCCTCTTTTCCTTCGAAGACGGCGGTGCATCGCCTCCGCCTGTGACCTGAAAGTCCAGAACCTCATCGTCTGATGGTGAGGAAACCTGAGGAACTCCCGCAAGGTCCTCAGAGTTCATGCTCGCCTGCTCCAGCTGATCTGCCGTGTAATCTGCCACGTTTCCCTGGCCATCACCAAAGACAAACGGCAAATCTGAGGCAGAGCCCACGCCGGTCAGAATGAGGGCGAAAAGAAAAAGAAACCGAAATAGAAGCGCCGCCTTCACAGCAGCTCCCTTGCGATGATGAATGCTTCGCGAGCCTGCTTTTTAAGGATCAGCGCCCTGGTAAACCAGGCCTTTGCTAACATCGGATCCTGCCGGAGGGCGGCATCGCACGCCCGCAGAGATTCATCGTATCTTCCCAGGGAATATAGGGCATCAGCTTTGCTGTTCCAGGCATCAGACAATGATGGGTCCAGGGCAACGGCCACATCAAAGCATCCGATTGCCTCATCATAGCGGTGCATATTCATGAGCACAAATCCCATGTCATTCCAGCCCTCAGCACTCTTGGGATTCTCCTTAACCGACTGATCAAAGGCGGAAAGAGATTCGTCATATCTACCCTGGCTGAAAAGAATCTGTCCCTTCTTCTGCCAGAATTTATAGTCAAACTCCTCTTTGATCTCTCCCACAGTCCTGTAGCTTTTATTGCCTTCACTGCTGCTATCCACAGGAAATATCAGGATCTCGCTATCGTTAAGATCGGAGATCGGCGGCACGCCGACGAGATCCGGAGAGGCATTGCTGATATTTTCGAGCTGACCCAAATGGTAGCCGTTCAGATTCGATGAGTTTTCATCAAAAACGAATGGAATGTCTGAAGACGCCGCCCCTCCCACGAATAAGAACAGGCACAGCCCGAGAAGTGTATATTGCCTCATTGGTAATTCCTCTATTCGATACGCAACCACATCATTGATCTGCTTGCAGAAAAATATTTTGGATAGAACCGGTCGCAAACTTTTTTATGGAGCGCGGCAAAAAGTGCTTAATTGGATCTCTATCTCTGGAAAGTGGTTCTCAATGAACGGCTCCGGCGTCCTAATGCTTGTAGCTATCACCATAATGATAATAGCTGCGGGATTGTCCTCCGCAGAGAGCATACCATATGTTTTCGATGAGAATTCAGATGCCGTTGGCCTGACCCTTGCCCAACTGAGCCCGGCATCCGGCAGGCCGCCTTCTATTGAGGGAGTGCCGCCGGTCTATGTTCCCGATGATGAGGATGTTATCGACTTTCCAGTGACAGGTGGCGGCAGCAGCTCGAAAGATACGGAAGAGAAAAAGGCAAAAGACCTAAAGATCGCAGTGAACTGCAGAATCGAGCCGAATAATCCCGCCGTGCGCCGCGAGGCAGTATCTCTTGCGGCAAGGTTTCCAGGCGATTATACTGTCGATCAGGTCAGTTCGATTTACGAATATCTGAAGGACGGATGGCATTACGTTAGAGACCCCAGGGGCTCAGATTACCTGAACTTTGCCAATGAGTCTTTGGCCATCGGAAAAGATGCCGGATGCGCCGGGGCCGGTGATTGCGATGATTTTGCCATCCTGATGGCCGCCCTTGTAGAGTCAGTCGGCGGGACAACACGGATAATCCTGGTCAAGAATAGCACCAACGGAGGCCATGCTTACGCAGAGGTCTATGTGGGCAGGCTCAACGGCACGGATAGCCATGTGAATAGAGTCCTCTCATGGTTGAGGCAGAAGTACGAAACCGGCAAGATCTTCACCCATATCGATACCGATACGGGAGACATCTGGCTGAATCTGGACTGGGGAGCAGACGAGATAGCAACCGGCCATCCTGGCGGTCCATTCTATCAGGGTGAACAGCACATACTGATCAATGTGAGGGAGAACATCACCAAGAGCAGTCTCCTCCCGCCGGAAAACTATCAGAAAGACCAGAAGGATCAGAAGAACGCTGATGCCAGAGCCGCTCCCGCTGCCAGGGAGAAAGAGAGCATTCCTTCTATGCCGCAGTCGGGCAGTACGAATGCACCTGTGTTGGAAAGCGATGGCACCAAGAGCGTTGACGATCTCATAGACCTTGGAATCGACCAGAACAACCAGGGAAATTTCCCGGAGGCAATCAGCTACTATGACCAAGCGCTTGACCGGCAGTCCGACAATTACCTGGCCTGGGAGCTGAAGGGCCTGGCCCAGCGCGGCCAGGGAGAATATGAGCCTGCTCTGGAAAGCTTCAGCCGGGCGATAGAGATTGATGCTTCTCGCGATGATGCTTTGAGGGACAAGGGCGAGACATACTACATGATTGGGCGCTACCAGGAGGCGGTGGAGTGCTTTGGGAAGGCCCTGCAGATCAATCCCTGCCGGGATACCTGGAAGATATATGCGGATGCGCTAATGGGCGCCGGAAGAGACGCAGAGGCGTCAAATGCTTATTCGAAAGCACATACAGCGATGGATTGCCAGGGTTAGCGGCGGTGGCAACTGATTTGTCGCCATTTGGCCCAGGAATCAAATAACGAATCCTCGGGTTGCATGGCGATATATTGATTCGATATTTAGGCTCGAGCCATCTCAGAAATCTTTTTTAAGCAGATCAGAGATCTAACTAATAATGTTAGGAGGGGCTATGAGACAGATTTTATGGCTATGCATAATTATTTTTTTATTTTTAATAATAGATGCAGTGGGAATGGGTCAATTCCCCGATGGCGGAGATACCGGTGGATTTACTGGAGATTCTGATAGACTTTATGGCCAGCAAATGCCTTCAGACAATGATGGTGGATTTACCCAGGAAACCGTCTATCAACAGCAGTTTGCGCCAAGCCAGCCGACATCAGGCAATAGCAATTCCTGGGCAACGCCGGGCAGCTTTCTGACGCAAAAGCCTGCAGACTTCGGTCAGCTCACGGAAACCGGTACCTCTCCGGGATTCAATACGCAAACAGCTGGCAGCAGCCAGGGCGGCCCGAACGGCCTTTGGATCGTCGATTCAACAGGACTTAATCGCTATCCAGAAATGAGCATCCCTCTCAATGGATACGCCAGAGAGGAGATCACCCCCAGCGTGGAAGGGCAAATAAGCATCGAAGAGATGTATCCCAGCGGAGAGGTGCGGACATTCGGCATGGGCTATGTGAAACCTTATCACGTTTATAAGATGTGGTTTCATGCTGATGTGCCTGGCACTCACATGGTCAGATACAATGTCAACGGCTATTACAGCAATATTGTCAGGTTCTATGTTCAGGGGAATGGAAACCAGGGCGCACCATCACAGGGAGTGAGCACGGGCACTCAAGTGATCAGAAGCGGCAACTCAATTACTAGAAGCGGAACCGGCTACTCGTCAACGCACATCAGCGGCGGTTCAATGAGCATATCGACAAGTTTCGGATGAAGTCCATTTGATAATAGAGGTATCCGCACAGGGAGGATCTGCAACCTTCTTCCTGCCTGAGCGGATCATCTCTGATTGGGAATCTACCCAGAACGAATCCCAGCTAAATCGACTGAATCTCTTCTTTCGTGGCGATCTTGACCATCTTTTCTCCCAGCACCTGCTTGGCTCTGGCAATATCATCGACTCTCAGGATGAGCATGGCTCTCTCTGCCTTGGCGGTCACAAAGGCGTAAGCATAATCCACGTTTATCTCATTCTGCCCCAGAGTGTTCACAATCTCATAAAGCCCGCCGGGAATATCCTTCATCTCCACAGCCAACACATCGGTCATTGATACTGTAAAGGCACTCTCCTTCAGGACTTTGTATCCCTTATCCGGGTCATCCAGAACCATGCGAATGACTCCGAAGTCACCTGCCTCGGCGATGGTCAGTGCCCTTATATTCACGCCTGCATCGGATAGCGTCTTGGCGACCTTGGCGGTTCTGCCCGGCCTGTTCTCTACAAAAAGGGATATTTGTTTGATCTCCGACATCTTTTAAGCCTCCTACACCTTTCGGTTATCTGTTACTCTCTTGGCTTTGCCCATGGAACGGGGAATGGTGCCCGGCTCAACCAGGTCAACCTCGGCGGCAATGTTCAGCACACCTTTCAGCTGCTTGGAGATTTTCTTCTTGAGCTTCATCAGGTCCCCGATCTTATCAGAGAAGCCTGCCTGCGTCAGCTCGACGCGCACGGTCATTATGTCCAGCGGCCCCTGCCGATCAACCAGAATCTCCCAGTGGTCTCCAACCTCCGGGATGTTCATCAAGACCGACTCCACTTGACTGGGGAAGACGTTTATGCCGCGAATGATCAGCATGTCATCCGTTCTGCCCAGAATTCTCATGATCCGGGGGTGAGTTCTCCCGCACTCGCATGGCTCGCTGTCCATGATTGTGAGATCTCCAATGCGGTAGCGGATGAGCGGCAGAGCGAACTTGTGCAATGTGGTGAAGACCAGCTCTCCGGTCTCGCCGTCCTCCACGGGCTCGCCTGTCTTGGGATCGAGCACCTCAATCAGGAACATGTCCCCCCAGACGTGAATGCCTTTCTTGACATGGCACTCTGTAAACAGCGGGCCGGAAATCTCGCTGGTGCCGTAGATATCAATTGCGCTGATGCCTGTGGCATCCTCAATCCTCTTCCGAGTCTCCAGTGACCAGGGCTCAGCCCCGAAGATGCCTACCTTCAGTTTCGTATCCTTCTTGATGGATACGCCCATCTTCTCCGCTACCTCCATGATATGCAAGAAGTAGGATGGCGTGCTGGCGATGGCGGTCGTGCCCAGATCCTGCATCAGCTCGATCTGGCGCTCAGTGTTTCCCGTGCCGATCGGAAGAACAGCCGCTCCGATGCGCTCCGCACCATAGTGCAAGCCCAGGCCACCAGTGAAAAGACCATAGCCGTAAGCCACCTGCACCACATCATCCCTGCCCAGGCCGACGGATGTAAGAGCCCTGGCCAGCGACTCAGACCAGGTCTCAATGTCGCCTTTGGTGTAACCGACCACGGTTGGCTTTCCGGTGGTGCCGCTTGATACATGGTAGCGCACTACCTCGCTCTTGGGAGCACTGAACATGCCTGTGGGGTAGTTGTCCCTCAGGTCCACCTTCCTGGTGAATGGCAGCTTGGTGACATCGGCCAGAGTGCGGATGTCGCTTGGCTCTACACCGGCCTCTTTGAACCTCTGGCGGTAGAATGCAGAATGGTCATAGACATATCTAACCACGGATTTGAGCCGATCTTCCTGAAGAGCATGCAGGTCTTCAAGAGGCATGCGCTCAATATGCGGATCCCAGTAACCGGACATTGATGATCAACCTCTTGCCATGACGACCAAGATGGATAAAAAGCAATCGATCATCGCCCTCACTTTTTTTCAGATTCATTGGATGCCGCAGTCAGCTTTTCAAGCGTATGGAGCAATCTCTCGCCATCGGGCGTGGTCTTGTAGACACCTTTATTTGCTTCCATGACGAGGCTGTGAAATTTCAGCCATTCCACGAACTCGCTGGCCTTCTGGAAATTCAGGTTCGATTTGTAAGTTATCTGCGTCTTTCTCATATCCTGACCCAAACATAGGGTGAGAATGTCTTTCATGATATCCAGCTTGTCCCGCCTATGCAATCTCATCGCCTCAGGTGATCCTGGCCACCGCCGAGACCTCGTCTCCCGGCTTGACATTCATGATGCGTACGCCCTGCGTGGAGCGGCCCTGCACCCGTATCTCTCCCGCAGGAATTCGAATCACTACACCATCTTTGGTGGTGATCAGCAGCTCGTCGTCCTCTGAGACCGTGGTTGTGCAGCAGACGAATCCCTTCTTGGCATCGATGTTCTTGACGCCCTTGCCCCCCCGCTTCTGGGAGGGATACTCCTCCAGCTCCGTCCTCTTGCCATAGCCCTGACTGGTAATGGTGAGCAATGTGAAATTGGCATTGGGCCTGATCACATCCATGCTGATCAGCTCGTCACCCATGTTCAGGTTTATGGCCTTCACGCCCATGGTTCCGCGATTGGATGCCCGGACATCATCCTCCTTGAAGCGAATGGCTTTGCCGAACTTAGTGGCCACGAGCAGCTCTTTGCTGCCGTCGGTGAGTTTGGCGGAGACCAGGCTGTCGCCCTTCAGGTTTACGGCCTTGATGCCACCCTTCCTGGGATTGGAAAACGCCTGCAAAGGCATCTTGACGATGCTTCCGCTCCGGGTTACCAGGATTATGAATCCGGACTCAAAGCTCTTTACCGGTATCGCACCGGTTATCTTCTCATCCGGCTCCAGCTGCAAAAGATTGACTATCGATTTGCCCCGGGTAGCCCGTCCCAGGGATGGAACCTCATAGACCTTGAGCCAGTGGGCCTTGCCCTTGTCTG
>JAQVZT010000292.1 GCA_028708055.1 Methanothrix sp. | reverse complement strand
CTTACCAGACCGACACCTATGGCCAGAAGTGGGTCGAAAGCGCTGTGCATACAGAACTACAGGATCGGCGCGGTGCCGACTGAGATGTACACCCACGCCGAGCACCTGCAGAAGACCACCGAGGTCAAGACCTGGCTCTATGGCTTCTGTCCGGGATGCGGAGAGGACAATGATGATGTGGGTAATCAGGCTGATGTAGGCCTGCTGCACCGGCGTTCTCGAGGCCAACCTGAACAGCAACGTCATCGGCGTTGCCCACATCGGTTGGATCTCCCGCGATCCCGAAGCCGACAATCAGCTCAAGGGCCGCTATGCTGAGTACGACAGGTCGTCGAGGACCTGACTGGCGTCTTCTCCATCGAGAAATTCATACAGCTCTGGGGCAACTCCACATGAGGAGCAATAAGCGTTTACTGGCTGTCCTGCGCGTAGACTGACTGAAATTCTGTTCAACACAAAGAACTGAGCTCCGAGCGTGTAAGGCTCGCAGTTTTGTTTCTATTCTTTTTTGTCTTAGCCCAATAATTGAAAATTTTGGCAATATTTATATGGCTTGTTATCATGGGTGCGATCATATTGTTGGGATGTGCTTGGGTCAATGGATTCCCACATTCCGTACTTTGGGTTTCATATTTAGTATTTTTAATGTTATCGATTTCTGCTGTTAAATTAAATTATTTTAATAAATATAGATTTATTACCTATAGATTTGACAATAAGTTGATTTTTGGTTGATTTATATCTTGTGGGTGGTGGTGGCATATCTTAGCTCAATCGGAGCGCAATGGCAAGCTGATTAGTATTAATTATAATTATTAATATTATTTATAATTAAATTCTAAGAATCGGTAGAAAGAAAAATACTCGATTTGGGAAGTTAAAGTGCGGAATGTGGGATGGATGCATAAACGCCTGAAAAGAAAGCCGCTTTTCATGCTCGATAACTTTATATCCTATTAACCCAAGCTGATGCATTGTGCCTGAGAAATACAATCTAATTTGAATCATTGGATGGGGCGCCTCATGCTGAGCTGATGGCACACAATGCTTCTTTGGCTGATGCCGAATACCAAGGCCGAAGTCGAGCGGTTTCATCTCTTTGATGGAACGATCCTGTGCCTTAGAGGAGGGGTAGGGCCATCTGTTTGGCGTGATGTATTGATGGGTCAATTGCTGCTGCGAACGCAGCTATGGATCCTCATATTGTGGAGGTGGGAAAGAAATGAGAAAGATGATAGCTGTTTTGGTTATTATCGCCATGGCCGTAGTGGGCATGGCCGGTGCAGCTAACTACATGTACGAGAAAGCATCGGTCAAGGGCGTAGGCTACAAGAACGTCGAGATGATCATATCCACCCAGACTGGCTTTGTTGGCCAGAAACTGGTAGAGAAGGAGTCCGGCTCCGGCAACGTCATCACCGAGAGGACTGAGCTTGAAGCCGAGAGGCAGCTCAACAGAGATGGCACCCCAATTGGTGCAATCTTATTAGTGCCTGGAAAGAACGCAGTACCCGGCTATTATAATCAGGCTGGAGCATGGGTTCCACCTGTTCCCGCAATAGCTCCTATTTACGCTATGAGCTGTGCTTGGCCAACTGGCGTGACATGCCCCATGGACTACATCAATTTCACCAAGGAAGCTGAGTTCGAGTACATGCCCGTCTCGTACCAGACCGGCACCTACGACCAGAAGTGGGTTGAGAAGCTGTGCGTACAGAACTACAGAATCGGCGCAGTCCTCACTGAGATGTACACCCACGCTGAGCACCTGCAGAAGACCACCGAGGTCAAGACCAGAGGCTACGGCTCCGTAGCCGGATGGACCGAAGGTTGCCCTGCATGCTGCACCGGTGTTCTTGAGGCTAACCTGAACAGCAACGTCATCGGCGTTGCCCACATCGGCTGGATCTCCCGCGATCCGACAGCTGACAATCAGCTCAAGGGCCGCCATGCTGAGTACGGCAGATCCGTCGAGGACCTGACTGGCGTCTTCTCCATCGAGAAGTTCATCCAGCTCTGGGGCAACTCCACATGCGGCGCAATCAGCGTTGACTGGCTGCCCTGCGTGTAGATAAGCCAAAAAAACTGCAACCTATTTGATTCGGCTTCGGGCTTATAGGGCCCGGAGCACAATCTCTTTTATTTGGTTATCTTTTCGCGTCTTTCGCGTGCAAATTCTCCCTGACTGCAAAATTAGTCAAAAAGTAAGCCACTCATGTGCCACTGGAAGCGTGGACCCATGTTTTCTCGACCAAATGACAGATAGATTTATATCAAATAAAAACGCCACAGTATTTCTGTAGTTGAATAATCGCATTTAATGCGATAATGCATATAAGATAAAGGGATATTAAGTCTGTTGCATTGACATCGGGGGTGAATGTAGCATGAAGGGAGTAGTAATAGTAGTACTTGTTGCCCTTTTAGGGCTATGTGGTACTGTGATGGCCAATCCGCCCATAGTTCCACCTGTACAGTATGAACAGTTTTGCGAAGCTCATAAGGTATCCGGATCGGGTGTAGTCGATGTAAGCACATCCGTTATTGATAAAAAGATCGCACTTGAGTACTTCAACACCATGAATGGTGATGGTGATATCGAGATGGACCAGGAGACTGCGTACTCACAGGATGCTGATAAGCTGAAGAGGAATGTCTCCTCAGTCAATGGCGGCAATGAGTCCGCACTCAATCTTATTCAGAAGACGAAGCTCACCTATGCCGGCGAGACGCCCTTGACCGGCGGCAAGCTCCTCAATTCCAAGGCCTTCTATGGAGGCATTGGCGCTAATGTCCAGGAGCTGTTCTCTGTAAATGAGATGGAGCAGGACCAGACCGCGTTCTTCGCCTCAACCACGCCCTATGAGACGCCATACGGCAAGCCGGAGGATCTGCCAGGTCTGCTCAAGAAAGCAGGCAGAGATACCGAAGCCGTTGAGGATCTCATGACCGCCAGCAATGGGGTTTATGTTCCATCCCATCTGATTGGCCTCGAGACCAAGAACTCCTTCAATGGTACCTGGGGCACCGACGCAACCTGGCACAAGATATTCTACAAGGACATAAAGGCTCACGAGATGTTCACGGGTGTGTTCGAAGCCGAGAAGACCATCAAGTTCCATGAGAACCCTGTGCCTGAGAGAATTCGTGCACCGTGCGAAGGCATAGACTGCTAGGCCAAAAGGGCCTCGCAGTTTTTTCTTTTTTTTGTTATCATTTGGGGGGTCTTAAGTGAAAAGAAAGATAATCTGGACAGTTGCTGTTTTCATCCTTGCGGCATCCCTGACGCAAGCCACAGTCGAGGATTCAGGCATGGCGCCTGGAGACGCATCAACTGGCCTTGGGACCGGTTTATCGTCGCCATCAATGCCGGCGTTTCTACCCAGCCCATGCTCAGGCGATTCTGGGATGCTCAATGTGAGGATAGGTCTTACCGGACCAGAATCGGAGCCTGATAAGTCATACACGACTCCGGGAAAGCCGCTGGACTACATGGTTACAGTTAGTAACGATGGTGAGACTGAATCAGAGGCACAATTGAGCGTTAATCCGGAGGGCTGTCCGTATGAATGGTTCAGCTGGACGAGCACAGTGCTGACCATTCCGGCTGGAGCCTCCCGTTCCATGGCCCTGCAAGTCTCGCCTGATGCAAATGCAGTGGCCGGTGAGTACAAATTTGCGGTTGAAGCCTCAGCCAAATGCAGAAGCTCTGGGCAAAGGGAGGCCAAAATAAAGGTGCAATCGTTCGACTACGCCTCAGAGACCTCTGTGAGCGGGTCCGGCCAGTTTCAGATCGATAAAAATCTAAGAAGCATGAACTCGGGAATCAAGTCCACCAAAAGCGTGGTGTTTTCCGGCAGCGTGGATGCTCTGGTAAAGAACGAATATCTGGTGGATAAAGCTCAGG
>JAQVZT010000022.1:10062-16429 GCA_028708055.1 Methanothrix sp. | reverse complement strand
GAAGCAAGGGTGAAGATATAAATTTTTCCCCCGGATAGGCTTTTACAAGGTATCTCACCTGAGCGCTATGCTCTGCCATGCAGGCTGCGGTATAAGCATCGCAGAGACTATTGCCGGCGGCGAATACACCGTGGCCGCGAGCGATGCATGCCTTATGGTTCTGCAGAGCAGCAGATGCGTTCATGGCCAGTTCATCTGTCCCGAAATTGCCTTCAACGATTGGCATCCTTCCCAGGAATACCCGACCTTCGCTATCTATCGGCTCTACCGCTTCTCGCTCCAGCAGAGAGAGCGCTACTGCATAAGGAGAGTGAGTATGGATAATGGCCCTGTTTGCGGTCCTCTGGTAGATGGCCCTGTGAACACAGGTCTCGCTGCTTGCAATCCGGTCCAGGTCGCAGGGACCCCTCAAATCAACCATAACGACCATCTCCTCATCAAGCTCATCGAGCATACTGCCTGTAGCAGTAATGATAATCCGGTCCTCCTGCCTCAAGCTGATATTTCCAAATCGAGAGCTTGTAAGGCCGGATAGGACCAATTTCTTGCCGAACCGGGAGATATCCTGCCAGGCTAAAGGCATACCAGTTTCACTCCTTCTCTACCAGACGGAAAGGGACGGCCTCTTCGTCCACCTCCCCGAAAATTCCCAGCATATCGACCTTAACCTGGTAATCACCCGGTGTCCAAAAACTCGTCTCCCACCGGGCAGAGAAGATTCCGTTGCCATCGAAGTCATCCATTGGTATCTCCAGATTTCTATCCGGACCTATGATGTTGGCGTTTATGGCTCTGATATCGCCCAGAGCTCGGGCCTCGATCATGACCGGTTCGCCTACCGAGGCCTCTTTTCTGTTGAGCTTGACTTCTTCAAGATCCGGTGGCGACATCCCGGTTTGAGGTGCACTGATGCTTTGCAGAGCCCCAGTCAGATTTAGTGCTCCATAGCCGTAAACATTATCCTGTCCGGACTGGCCCAGGTCGTCAGCCGTCTTGAGCAGCACTCTCTTCACATCAGCCGGAGCAAGATCAGGCTTTGCCTGTAGCAGCAGAGCCACGGCTCCGGATACCTGGGGAACCGCCATGGATGTACCGCTTATCGAACTCTTGCCGTTTTTCGATCCCGCCAGGGCTGAGACGACATCCACGCCCATCGTGACCAGATCCGGCTTGGTCTCGCCTTTGGCCGTAGGCCCGCGAGAGGATAGCTCAAAGATTTCGCCCGAGCGGTCCACAGCCCCCACTGTTATGACGTTTTCGGCATCTCCGGGAATGACAATAGACGAAGCAGCAGGACCTGAGTTTCCTGCCGCCACGCACATGGCCATCCCATTTTCTACCATTTTGTTGCAGTATTTATCCAAGAGATATGCGTCATCTGAGGGGTTTTCACCACCTACGGAAAAGGATATAGCCTTTATTCTGTAGCGCTCTTTGTTCTCCAGGCACCAGTCCAAAGCATTGAGGGCATCCGATAAATAGCATGCACCATCCTTGTCCATAACTTTGACAACAACCAGCTTTGCTCCCGGTGCCACCCCCGTTCCTCTCTCTCCGGCGACGAGGCTCGCGCAATGAGTTCCATGACCGTTGTCATCGTAAGATTCCGTCTGGTTGTTCACGAAATCCTTGAAAGCGATAATCCTGCCGGCCAGGGCTTTGTGCTCACGGTCCGCACCGGTATCAATCATGGCCACGGTCACGCCCTCTCCTGTGTAGCCCTTATCAGTTCGGGGATCATCAATAGCCCAGGATTCCTCGTGAGATTGGGACGGAGCGGATTGACCGGCTGTTGGGACTGCCGTTTGATCGGGAGAGTCCAAGACCCTGAGCTTCTGATCCTTGTAGATGCCTTTGACGCCATCGGTCCTGGCAATCTTCTCCAGCTTGTCGCTGGATACTGTTACCGCCCTCCACGGTAGTATGCGGAAGCGATCCTCGCCAGGAGCTGCGTCGCTCAGATTGCCATCATGAAGCACAATCACCTTCAGATCTTTGCCGCCTTGCGTTTCCAGGCTATCCTCGATTCCATCGCTATCGAGGTCATTGGGGTCGCGGATGGTGAGGGTTGATGATTCGTCTTTTGCCGCATTGCCCGCCTTGTCGATGGCGACAATTGTAATCCTATAAACTCCGGGAGCCAGATTCGAGCCGCAGTATCCTGTGTATCTGCTGTCATGATCCAGATCCAGCATGAGGTTCATGCGATTTCCGATGTCTGCGTAGACCATATCTATGCTGCCAGCGTCATGGACAAATGCGTTGATCTCGCTTCTTGGCGCACCCACCTTGAGCGCAGACGGACTTACGCTAACTCCATAAATAACCGGAGGCGCGCCATCGTCTTCATTAGGCTTGAAGTAGCTCTTATATTCCTTTTCAAACCAGATGCTGGCCTTGTTGTTATCAAGCGCATTATGCACGGGAAAAGCAGCCGCACAGCTAAGCATGCAGGCCAATAAAATAAAATAAACAATTGAACTGGAGTTCACACTTGACTCCAGTTATTCATTCTCAAGATTCTTATATTTACTGGTGCCCGCAACTTTGATCCACAGGGCATCCGGGAAGGTCTCAGTGATGTCACCCAGCGTGGCTATGATGTCGACTCCGTAAGTGCCAGCCGCTACATTGGCATTCCAAATGCCGACAAACTCATCGCTATCGGATTTCACCCGCTTCATTACGACCTTCGATATGGATTCTCCGGGAGAGCTGTGCAGTTGAGCCGATACCGCGAAGACCTTTTGCGCCGAGGCCCTCTGGGCCTGAGTTGTGGCTCCGATCTTCACCGTTCCGTCGCTGCTGCTCAGGTCGGCATAACCCTGCGGCGAGCCGAATCCACATGTGGCACATCCTTTGACGGTCAGAACTGCCTCGCTGCCGTTCCGGCCGGCATCCTGCATCCGGCTGGATGAGCTGCCGTTCACTCCTTCAAAGAGCGCGGTTATATGGACGACATCACCGATCTTCGCGGGATTGGGATTTGCATAAGCTTCCTTCAAGGCGATGTTCAATCGAGGCAAATGGGATTTCCAATCAAGCCATGTATAGATTTTCGCATCATAGTTGAGAAGCTTCAAGGCAAACCATACCATAGAAGCCTTAACGCCTGTATTGGTGTAAACCACAACAGGCTGATCCTTTCGCAGGGATGAGAACAGCTCTTTCAGTGCCGCTTCATCCTTTAGCCTCTTTCCATCCAGCACCATGCCATAGGGCATATTGTCTGCACCCGGTATCGCCCCGGCTTTGAATTCGGTTTCAGATCTTGCATCAATTATCTGGGCGGTACCGCTGTGAACGAAATCATATGTTGCCATCAGATCCGCGTCAATCGTGGCAGCATACTCCTTGGCAGGCAACCTGGCAGGACTGGACGACGTAGGCCTTCCTTCGCTCACCCAGTCATCGATGCTCCCATCAATCACCTTAACGTCCTTCTGGCCAGTATACTTTAAAACTGCATATGCAAATGTTGCTGCCGAAGGGCCGCCTCCGCAAGGCTGGCATTCGCCAGCGATCTTCACGGAATCCGTTTCAGAGATTCCTGCATCTCCAAGGATAGAAGCCAGTTTTGATACCGATTTGAGAGTCCCATCCTTCTCTACGAAATCTGTGTAAGGGACATTGATCGCGCCAGGGATGTACTCTGAGGCATCGGGGCTGATGTCAAGGACGATGTCGGAGCTATTGATGCTATCAAATGACGCCAGCATAGCAGTAAAGTCCGAGCCCCTCGGGATGGCATCGTTAACCGTTTTGCTGGCAGAAGGCTGGCTGCCGGAAGAGCTTTCCCGGCTATCTGCCTGATTTTCAGCCGAGTCATCGGCTTTTTTTGATTGCAGGGAGGAACTATGCTCACGATTATAGCGAGGATTTACCAGGCCACCTGTGCTGATCATCACCTCTTTGCTGGCATTCTCATTGCCCATGAACGCCGCCCACTCACCCTTCAGCACATCCTGCTGATTTTCGGCAGATCCGCCTTTGCAGAGGATGCAGTCGCCCCTGGCGCTGGAGACTGCCCCTCCTGCAAGTATCGCCACCATGAGCAGGATTAATGCCATTCGCGAGATCTTCATAGCCTTTGCCTCAATGCGATTTATTCCAATTCATTCTGTGGAGTTAACTGCACTTGCCGCAACTGGTGCCGGAGCTATCTCATTTCCCAGGTAGTTTGCATAGGAGTACAGCTTGGCATCATAGCCCAGCATGGTCATGGCAAACCAGACCACCGAAGCCTTCACGCCGGTGTTGGTGTAGACGACCACAGGCTTGTTCTTTTCAAGGATTGCGAAGACCCGGTCGAGCTTGGCTTCGTCCCTTATTCTGCTATTGATAACTACATTCTCATTGGGAATGGATATTGCTCCGGGAATGGAATTCGCACCAAAAGCCTCCTTCTCTCTTGCATCCACAATCTGAACGGTACCGCTCTTTACTAAATCATAATCAGCGGAATAGTTCGCATTGACCACTGGAGTATATACCTTGGCTGGCAAGACTGAGGCCTCTGCCTCTGTTGGCTTCCCGGCAGCCGCCCAATCCGCGACCGTTCCATCCAGAATCCTGACATTCTCCTGGCCCAGAGATCTCATGATCCAGTAGACAAAGGCCGCAGGCGATGGGCCGCCACCGCATGGCATGCATTCGCCGTATATGATCACCGGGTCCTCACGGGAGATACCGGCATCACCAAAGAGCTTAGCCATCTCCTCTTCCGACCGCAAATATGTTCCATTGATAAGGAAGTTTTCATAGGGAATTGCGACTGACCCTGCAATATGCTCTTTTGCCTCCTTGCTGATATCGAGCATGATGGCCGATCCCGTCGGCTCATCGACGGGAGCGAGCATGCCTAATGCCCTCTCGCTGCGGACAATGGGCATCTTCGATTCATCGATCTTAGGGGTCACGGTCTTCTTTGCCGTAGACTCTGCAGTACCATTCGCCTGAGAGGTCTCCTGAACAGGATCCTCCTGAACGGAATTGTTGTCCTTTGCATCTTCACCGCTGAAACCAGCGAGGGACTTCTTCCAGATCCCCACCCGGTTCTTCTGAGCTGTGCTCAGACCAGGCATGACCTCTGAGGTCCCTGCATTAGTATTTCCGATCTCATCGAGCTTTGCTGCTCCGGACCAGCCTGAGTCACCTTTGCAGGCATCGCAATAGGCTTCGCCCGCGCTCGCAGCATTTGCCAGTACCATTAGCGCAAATAGCGCAAGGATGCCCACACCCACCAAATGGGATCCCAAACACGATCTGAATCTTGTCATTATCTCCCCTTTCCACAATAGCAAATGATGAAATATCACCTAGATCATCGTCTTGCGGTAACCTCAATCTCGCCCAGCGTCTCTTGCAGCTCAAAGCCGCGCGCATCTTTCGCAATCAGCATAATGTCGTACCTTCCTGGGTCCAGGAGGGCGGTAGAGAAGTCACCCTGGTAGCTATCTCCTGATAAGACCATCCGACAGTAGCCCTCTGCCTCAAATCCGTTCCTGTAAGCTCGAGCGACTACCTGCAAGAGATCATATCGGGACTTGAGCTTTGCTTTAACGGCTACAAAGTCGCCTAACCTTACTTTCGCAGGATCTATCTCCCTGGAGATGATGGCAATTTGCTTGACCTGACTGCCCATTATGGGGTATAGATCTTTTCCGCCATTGCTTATCTCGTAAGGAACATCTCCAAAGCCATCATTTCCGGCTGCATCCTGTTCTGGGCCCTGCATCTTATCCTGCCCGTGATAGTCGCTCCATAAGTTCCCGCCATTAGGATATTTTGCATTCCAGACGTTCGCCCCACGGTCGTCAGCCTGAATTACGTTGTCCAATATGCGGTTGCCGTAGATTTTATTGCCGCTCGAATCGAGGAATATTCCCGTCTGACTGTCGGAGATGTTATTATAAATGATTGTATTGCCATCCGAACTGCTCTGGATCTGCAGGCCATAGCGTCCGTTGCCCCGTATATCATTTCCGCGGATGGTATTTCGGCCCGACGCCTCCATTAGGGTCAGTCCAGCCACCACGTTATCCTCCATGGTATTGTTGATGATGCGGTTTCCAGTGCAATTGAAGCGCAGATCCAGGCCGGAATTGGTGTTCCTCGACAGGTCGTTCTTCTCGATCAGGTTTCCAGCGCAATCGGTGAACATGTAAAGGCCATACATATTTCCATGCAGCAAATTTCCCCGTATGGTATTATTTCCGCAGGATGGAAAGAGATTGATACCGTAAGCACCGTTTCCGTAGGCAACGTTGTTCGTGATGATGTTATCGTTGGAGTTGGATAGATATATCCCATACCAGCCTTCTCCCACTATGCCGTTAAAGCTGGCATTATTTCCGGTGACGGTATT
>JAQVZT010000022.1:0-9962 GCA_028708055.1 Methanothrix sp. | reverse complement strand
CGTAAGCACCGTTTCCGTAGGCAACGTTGTTCGTGATGATGTTATCGTTGGAGTTGGATAGATATATCCCATACCAGCCTTCTCCCACTATGCCGTTAAAGCTGGCATTATTTCCGGTGACGGTATTGCCATCGGAAAATAGCAGAGCAATGCCTGGCTGAGTGCAGTAGATTACCGTATTATTGGATATATTGCAACCAGAGACACTGTTGAGCTTAATTCCATAAAAGCCGTCCCGGACGGTGAAGCCGCTGACGGCCACGCGGTCTGCCTCTATGTTCACGCATGCATCTCGATTTCCCGCCCTGATAACCGCGCCATTGCCCACCAGATTCAGGCTCTTCTGTATGGTTATCTTCTCGTAGACTCCCTGAGCTACCAGCAGGGTATCTCCGGGAGATGCAGCATCAATCGCAGCCTGCAAATTCGAGCTTACCGGTACCGTAGCACCGCTTGCGAATGAGGAAACCAGCAAAGCTATAATCAAGAGGCGAAAGGCTATCGTTCTCAAGCAACCCACCGACGTGAGAATGGCAATGAGGTTAATAAAGATTGCGTAGCGGGTTTTCACCTTGCAGACTGACCGGGACTTGCTGAAAAGAAGATAAGAAGTAAAGCGAACAGTTATTTCTGATAGATCAACACAGGAATTTATTTGATGCATGAGGATTGGCCAGGATAAATTCTATCCCTTGCACAGAGAAGGGCGAAGAGCCACTTTACCAAAATGCAGGCGCGAATGGTCATAAATGCCCAAACCCGAGGATAGGGGTAGAGGGGCATTTGTGACCCTATGCGTCCTTAATGCAATCAGCGGCTAAAAGTCTCCAAAAGGAGATGGCTTGGCCGGCTGAGGAGTGACTGCCGGTGTGCCTGCTTCGCCATCCGGATTCGCAGGAGTGGCTGGCGAAGGTGGGACTGCTAGCGAGACGGAGCCACCAGCCGAGAGCTTGGGAATTATCTTATCGTTAATATATCCCACCACATCCGGTCCCAATGAGGGATTCAGTTCCTTTGATGTGTTCAAAGAATTCATTGCTTCCTGCAACATCGCATGAGAACCGCCGTACTTCGTGGTTGCAAGTACATAGATCATGTCGCCCCGGCTGTACCATGCTTCAGCATTGCTTTTATCCAGTCTTATGCTCTCATTAAATGCATTCAAAGCTTCTGCATATTTGCCAAGTTCAATTAGCGCATTGCCTTTGTAGTACCATGCTTCGCCGTAATCGGGGTATTTTTTAATTGCCATATCCAGGACATTTAAAGCATCATCGGCTTTGCCAAGATCAATCTGATTGCCCGCGCTATTTATCATGGCTATCCTGTAATTCGGGCTTCTCCTCAGAGCTTCAGAGTATGCCTCTTCAGCTTCCGCGTATCTGCCCAGATAATTGAGCGCAACGCCTTTCTCGTTGTATGTTACAGCGGAACTCTTGGAGTCTTTGTCCAGCTTAAGTGCGCTATCGTAATAAATTATTGCGCTTGCATAGTCGCCGTTTTCTGCTAGTCTATTTCCTTCTCTAGTCAGATTAGCTGCTTCTTCCTGGGGTGATATTTGGTATCCTCCCTCCAGTATTAGCTCCGGACTCTTGGTGGCCCTATCTCTTACTCCCCGTTCGCCGGACATCTTCACGGAATTCAATTTCAGTACCTCTCCATCCAGGCTGTATCCATCCCAGCGCTCTTCATTCTCGCTTGCAGAGGAACTCAAACTGAGATTGCCATCGACTTTCGATTCGGCACGGATTATCGTATTTGGTCCTTCTACTGTAGAGAGAGTCTCACTAAGTTTAGCATCATTTGATTTGATCTTGTATTCTGTTACAAAGACATCATCATTGTTCGCAACCGATGCTGATGATTCCAAGGACTGATTAAACCAAACGGTAATGAAGTGCTCCGTCTCTCCCGGGCTTTTTCCAAGTATATAATAATAATTAGAGGAGTTATTGTTGCGTGGTGTTCCATTGGTGCATTTATACTGGGATTCGAAATAATCAGATTCCTTCCCCATATCCATAGATCTAACGTAGCTCTGTTCACCTATGCTATTCAATGAATCTTTAGCATTCATGGAATTTGTACTGGCATACAGTCCACCTCTACCGTATACATCGATGTTCTCATTTAAGCTCAATGCGTAGCAAGTTGAAATCGCCATTAGCAAAAACAATATCGTCAAATGCAGCTTCATCGCCATCCCCTCAAATCTGTTTCGATTTCTGCCTATTCCTGCCTATCCTAAGTAATTTCATTATTTTAAGTTCTATATGTACGCTTTGTATTCTCTTATAAAGACTCTTCGGGAGATATTTTTCCCTCGACAATCGCGCTCCAAAGTTTTATATTTTCTATTATTTTATAATAATTTGACAAATAGTTGACCCCCTTATGACCGGACTAAAATAGAGCTGCGATTTTAGCATTGTAAACTACTGCACCCGCATGGGCACAGCATCCCACTTCATCGCCAAAACTTGCCTCACGGATATGTGACGCAGATGTTTCGACTCGATGGACGCTGCCGGGCTGCTTTGCCCCTGCGATCAGCATGTTTCAGGAAGCATTGCAGTCTCAATCGGACGAGAACTGGCAATAAAGGCAGTCATGTACTCGTACAGAAAGGCCTTTGCTTACAATGCTTCCACAAGCAGAAAACCTTTGAGCGGTGTTCACGAAGGTCCACTTCCATCAGCTTTCGACTCGGCACCTTGAGCCTTGGATGAAGCAAGGATATGGATTCAGATCGGGAAGCATTTTTCTATCAGATCTATCTCTCGCCTTCCCTCTCCTTCCCCCTACTCAACCATGCACCCACTTTCTTGACTGTGATGGCTTTTGCCGGATCTATCTAAATGCTCTTCGCGAACCTCAGGCTCAGCTGTATCTGGCGGCTGACATCCCTGCTGGTGATCTCCATGTGTCCAGGATACATCGTCTTGACATCCAGCTTTGCCAGCCTCTCAATTGACCTGACAAGCTCCGGCGTGTCGCCTCCGTACATATCAGTCCTGCCGATGTTTCCGTCCGGAAAGACGGTGTCTCCCGAAAAGAGCACCTTGGCATTCTCTTCGTAAAGGCAGATGCTGCCCAGGGAGTGACCGGGCGTCTCCATGACCCGCAGCTTCCATTCGCCGATATCGAGGACCATTCCCTCTTTTAACGTCTCATCCACCTTGTAGTCCGGAGCCTGCTGGCCGAAGAGATAGGCAACCGAGGCCAGGTCATCGCCCACCGCGCCCACCTCCCTCTCGCTCAGAAGAAGCTTCGCGCCCGTCGCTTCCAGAAGCTCGGGAGCTGCCCCGGAGTGGTCATGGTGGCAATGAGTGAGGACGATCATCTCAATCTTGCTGGGGTCGATATATTTCTTGATATTCCTGAGGGTCGGGCCGGCCATCATGCCTGCATCCACCAGAATGGGTCTTTTGTCCAGGACCAGGTAGACATTGCCATCGAAGGCCGCACCGCTAACCTTATGCACTTCAACCATAAAGCCAACTCCTAACTTCTACGATATATTAGTTGGTATTGATGACGCTAATAGAAGAGGCCAAGAGAGGACGTGTGCCCGGCGAGATCGAGGCCGTGGCCAGACGTGAGGGAATAGAACCGGAAAAGCTGGCCGGCCTGGTGGCAGCAGGTCGAGTCGTGATACCGCGAAACATCCGCCGGCATGGGCTGGTGCCTACCGGTGTGGGCGAGATGCTCAGCACCAAGGTCAATGTGAACGTGGGCACATCGCAGAACCTGGACGATCCCAAAGGCGAGGTAGAAAAGGCGCTGGCAGCCGTTGCGGCGGGCGCGGACGCGGTGATGGACCTGTCCACGGGAGGGGATCTGGACGCGGTGCGAAGGATGATTCTGGATGCAGTTAAAGTTCCTGTGGGATCGGTCCCCATCTACAATGCCGCCGTTAAAAAGGATCTTACCAGCCAGGGTATGTTCAACGCTCTGGAAAAGCATGCCAAAGACGGCGTGGACTTCGTGACCGTTCATGTGGGCGTCAACAAGAACTCTCTGGAGCGGCTGCTCCTCGATCCGCGGGTCATGGGAGTGGTCAGCCGGGGCGGCTCATTAACCATGAAGTACATCAGCGAGACCGGGGAGGACCACCCCTACTACAAGGAGTACGATTATCTGCTGGAGATCGCCAAAGAGCACGACCTGACTCTCTCACTCGGCGATGGCCTGCGGCCAGGCTGCATCGAGGATGCATCCGACCGGGCAAAATACATGGAGTTCATCATGCTCGGAGAGCTGGTCAAGAGGGCCCGCGCCGCTGGAGTGCAGGCCATGGTGGAGGGGCCTGGGCATGTGCCAGCGGACGAAATCGAGACAAGCGTCAGAGCTATGAAGCATCTGACCGACGGCGCGCCTCTGTATCTGCTGGGGCCGCTGGTCACAGACATAGCGCCCGGCTACGACCACATCACAGCGGCCATGGGCGGAGTGATTGCAGGAATGGCGGGAGCTGATTTCCTCTGCGCCACCACTCCATCCGAGCACCTGGACCTGCCCACCATCGATGATGTGATCGAGGGCACTTATGTTACAAGGATCGCCGCCCATGCCGCGGACCTCACCCGCCCGGGCGTGCGCGTGCGAGCCCGCGCCCAAGACCTGCAGATGGCCCGCGCCCGCGCCGAGCTGGATTGGAACGGGCAGTTTGATGCCGCCATTAATCCCGTCCGGGCAAAGCAGATCAGGCACAGGCGAGGAGTGGAGACGGACACCTGCACCATGTGCTCGGAGCTTTGCGCCATCCGGCTGGCGAGAGAAGCTATGGAGAAGGGAATAGGGCGCCAGTAGGCGTTCCCCCTAAAAACTGTTTTTGGCATAGAAAATAATTATATAGTTATCAGACCTCGAAGTGTTCTGTGCGTGTGTCGGACGCGCCTGCGAGGTTGATCTGATGAGTTCGATATTTGGAGAGTTCCTGTCCTTTCCCCAGGAGAAGGGTCCAGAGGTACAACTGAGAGTCTACGGTGATGAGTTCTATTCCCGATACGAGAATATGGATGGCTATTCCGTGGTTTACGACCAGGACCATGGACTGTACTGCTATGCCCTCCTGATCGCGGGAGAGTTCGTCTCCAGCGGAGTGGACCTGTCCCAGAGCCCGCCCGAGACAGTGCGCCGCCACTTCAAGGAATCTGAGGAGGTCAGAAACCGCAAATTTGAAGATAGGTATGCTAGGATGAACCCGCCGGCATCCTCCTTCAAGCCCAGCCTGAACCTGCGCACCTTCGGAGCGGAAAAGGGACTGCTGGAAGGAAGGAGGGTGAGCGAGGGCGAGATCAGGGGCCTCACGGTCCTCGTCCAGTTCAAAGATGTAAAGAGCACCGTCACAAAAGAGGATGTCGACGCCCTGCTCAATGGGAAGGACTACCATGAGAATGGCAACTTCTGCTCGGTGAGGGAGTATTTCCGCCTCATGTCCAGCGGCAAGCTGGATTACACCAACGAGGTGGTAGGCCCAATAACCCTGAGCCGCAACCGTCAGTACTACACAGAAAACCTGCTGGTCAAAGAGGCTCTCGACCTGGCGGTCAGCGGTGGCCTCAATCTGGAGAAGTTCGACTCGCGCGGTGTGGGTACAGTGGACGCCATGAGCTTTCTTTATGCTGGACAGACCCAGTATCTGGGAGAGCTCTGGCCGCATAACTACATCATAGACCTCAAGTATGGCAATATGAAAACCAATTTTTATATGCTCTCCAGCATGGGCCGGAGCAAAGAGGATCTTTCCATTGGAACCTTCTGCCACGAGAGCGGCCATATGCTCTGCCGCTGGCCGGACCTCTACGATTACGGCAACCGGGACGGAGACTTTGAGAAGAGCGCAGGCCTGGGCTACTTCTGCCTGATGAGCGCCGGCAACCACAACGATGATGGCAGGACTCCTTCTCCAGTATGCGCCTTCCTGCGAAACCTTGTCGGCTGGTGCGACAAGACTGTACGCCTGAACAAGCCCGGCCAGTATCAGGCCGATCACGGGGATTACGGCACAATTATGATCTACGAGACCGGCAAGATAAATGAATACTTCCTGGTAGAGAACCGCTCCAGAGTAGACCTGGACGCATCAATTCCCGCCAGCGGTCTTGCGGTCTATCACTGCGATACTCTGGGCTCAAATGAATGGCAGGGAGGCTCTGCCACCAAGCACTACCAGTGTGGGCTATTGCAGGCAGACGGAAGCCTGGATCTGGAGACAAACCGCAGCATGGGTGACGAAAAGGACCTCTTCGGCAAGATGGTGGGTGTCGCCCTCAGCCATGCCACGAGGCCTTCCACGGTCTTATGGGACGGATCGGATTCCGGGCTGACCGTATCAAATATCGGCGAGCCGGGACGGGCAGTGGCATTTGTGGTCGGGCAGGAAAAAACCGATCACGTGGCTAAAGGATCATCTGTATCCGGCGCGGCCATCCCGGACAATAATTCTGCGGGACTCGATAATGCGATCCTGCTCGACCAGGACGGCAAGGTGAAGCAATTGGTGGTCAGTGTGGACATTAGCCACAATAACATCTCCAACCTGAGGGTGGAACTCACCTCACCCGGTGGAAAGAGGGCCATTCTGCATAACCGCACCGGCATCGGCAAGAAGGATCTGGTGAAGAGCTTCGATTCCAAATCAACAGCATCTTTGGTTCCGCTTCTCGGCCAATCCATAAAGGGCAAATGGACGCTCAAGATAAGGGACCTGGCGAGCAGAGACACAGGCAAGTTGAATAAGTGGAGCATTGAGGCTGCTTACTGAGGATAGCGGCAAACCTGCCTCAGGACCCAGGATTCTTAGATCCATTTTTTATTTTCGTTTATTTTCTCTTATTTTGCAGGGAAATTCCAGCATCGCCACGGATTTCCATGATGTTCAGGTGAGTGTCAGGGGATACTTAGAGCTAAATAACATATTGCCAACATAGCGGCCAATGAGGTGCAATAATTGAGATACAATCACATATGCCTGTGTATTATAATCATGATGATTAGCTCAGGAGCAGCAAGCGCAATTGGTGCGCAGGGCTTTTCCATGCAGCAGTCCATTGGCTTGACCGGAGCGTTTAGCGAAGACTATGTAAACAGCCTGTTTGGCATCGGCGGCGCAGATACGGAGATGAGCGTTCCCTGGTTTGGCCCGGAGTTTGAGAACACCAGCAGTGCCTCATCCTTCCTGTCCGAGTTCTTCATCAATACCAGCGTGCCGGTGGCCGGATTCAGCCCGGTGAAAATCGATGTCACACATAAGATGCCCACCCATGTCTATTTCGGCAGCGGCAAAGAGGTTTCTTATACCCAGTACCAGTCAGCCGTGGCTGTTGCGAAGGGCAATGAGCTGTGGATCCAAAAGGGCATGGATTGGACCGCATATGCCATAGTCCCGGCAGGAACTGGTCTGCAGTTTGTCGCCTTTGCTCCCGCAGGAGGACAGGCAGATTACTATGAGATCACCCAAACCGATGCTGTAAATATAGCCGGCAAGAGAGTTAATTTCTTCGCAGGCTACAACAGCCTCAACTACCTGGCAGACAAGGTTGGCAGGCACATCCTGCTCTTCGTGCAGAACAACCAGCCCAGTAACACGATCGTCATTGATGTGATAAGCCAGGCGCCACCCGCAAGCCAGATCCCATCATCAGGCCAATCATCGGCGGCAAGCCAAATGCCACCTTCGACCAATATGCAGTCTGCATCCTACCCGCCCGCGTCCAATCAGCCCTATGCGGGACAGACTCCCGCTGGCGGACTGGGCCAGACCACAACAACCGTAGCCACATCCTACCAGACATACGGCACATCATACCCGCCGCAGACATCCGAAGTAGGTGACACCCCGGTAACGATTCAGACGACGATGAATGGATATGATGTCTACGTTGACGGTGTCAAGGTGGGCAAAGAAGGCAGCAACGGAGACGCTCTTGATGGAGCATTCAGGTTCTCAGTCGTGGGCGGAATGAAGCACACCATCCGCATATTTGACGGAATGAACAATTACGAGAAGACCATGGACTTCCCGAGGGGGGTGGCCAAGATCATCAATGTGCCTCCCGCTACCACCGTTTATACCACGTCCATTCCGTACTAGCTGCCGACGGAATTCTATCGATCTCGCATTCAGCACAGAGAGACCTCACCGAGGTCTCAAAAATACTTTTTTTGCAGAGATGGCAAAGCTTAACGGCTGGAAAGCACCATTATTGAATATCGACTGAACGGGACGGTTACCATGAATCGGGAAGAATTCTTGCAGCAGCTGGAGGGCATTATGCTCCCTGAGGCTTTTGATCAGCGTCTTTTAGATCAGGCAGCGGAGATGTTCGGAAGATGGGGCAAAGGGGTTCATTTGAGCGAGAACGAACATCTGTTCGAATCCTACGGCCTGGCAGCAAAGCCGGACGACTGCCCGGAGGAAGGGATGCAAAAGGCTGCCCTGCGCTTCGTCTGCACCAGGATTATGCAGGCGGAATTCAGCCGGAAGGATGCCGCAGAGCTGATCCGAAATTTCAATAAGATAAAACATCCCGGCTATGAGTGGGTAGAGTAATGCTACAGACGCCGCAAATCAGTAGTACAGCCTCAGGTAGATATGTAGTCCCAGTATAAAGGACACCACCCATATTCCTGCCGCCGCCTGCATTGCCCTCCGGGTAGCAATTCGGGCCTTCAATTTTCCCAGAAAGACCAGGTTGATGTAGATCCATAGCAATATCACCGCCAGCCCCAGGCCATGGTGCAGCAAGACCTCCGCCCTAAAGAGAGCATTGGGCTGGCCCGGCTCAAGGATTCTGACCATGGATGGAGACATCATTGCAATAATGGAGACAATCTGGGCAACCACCGCCAGCCGGAGGACGAGGCAATGCCTCTGGAAGCTCCTCCTCTTGGCCAGGAAGACGGCAAAGCCAAGGGCGGCAACGAGAACCAGTTGCAGCACAAGATTCATTGCCACTATGCTCTGATATACCAGGGACATCAGCTCTTCCTAATCTTTGATCTTCTTTAAGAGCCAGCCTATGTTCTGCCCTAAAGTCCTCATGATCGCCATTGCCTCCTCATCTCCCAGAACATCTTTTTCTGCCAGGCCCAGGCCGATATTCCAGTAGCTTGAGCCTGCGATGATCATCTGGCTGATGAGGAAGAAGTGGTTAATGGAGTCGAAGACGTGAATTGCGCCGGCCCGGCGAACTGCCACCACTGCCGCACCCACCTTGCGCTTGAAGAGGTCCCCATTGGCCTTGGCCACAAACCCGGACCGGTCGATGAGCGCCTTGAGTTCGGGCGTGAGGTCGGCAAAGTAGGTGGGCGATCCCAGAATGATTCCGTCCGCGAGAGCCATTTTCTGGATGCACAGGTTTACGATATCCTTATCCTGTGCGCATCTGCCGTTATGCTTCTCAAAGCATTTGTTACAGGCGATGCAACCGGAAATGGGACCTTTCAGATGCACCAGCTCCGTCTCTATGCCCTGATCATTGAGCTCTTTGAGGACAACGCCCAATAGAGTGGCAGTATTGCCATCTCTGCGAGGGCTGCCGTTGAATGCCACTACCTTCATTTTTTCCCTCTTTTCCGTTTTTTCGGTCATGATTCCGCATTCAATCTGCATTCAATACTTATTCAATCCGTATCCAATCCGTACTGTATTCAACCAGTATTCAATAGATCTTCCATCGATTTTCTGTCTATCGCAATTCAGATCTCAATCAGATTGTAGCCTTTATTTCCAAGGCCAATCTTCTCCCCGTAGTCGATCTGGATGTTCCCGAGAGTGCTCTCCCATACCCCAAGGAACTTGTCCTTTCCTGGATCATGATTTCTCTCAAGGAGCGAATTCGTCAGGCCCATCTGCCGGTTGACCAGATCGTAGCTAGCCTGATCTATAGCCACCGGATCGCGCGAGGCCAGGATGCCAATGTCCGGCACAATGGGAGCATCGCTCCAGGGCACAC
>JAQVZT010000291.1 GCA_028708055.1 Methanothrix sp. | reverse complement strand
AAATTTCAATATCCACTACATCGACCCGTAGTGGCAAAAGATCTATGGCGATCCGACGGGGCGCAAATGCTACGATTATTTTATGGGGCGCAACCGACCTTGCCCCAGTTGTGGTATAGCAAAGGCACTGCATACCAAGTCCCCCACAGTCACCGAAGAGGTTCTGGTAAGAGAGGCCTCTCGTCCGATCCAGGTTACCACTATTCCCTTCCAGAATGATAACGGAGAGTGGCTGGTTGCGGAGGTCAATGTAGACATCACAGAACGCAAGCGGACTGAGGAAGATCTTCGGCAGAGTGAACTGAGGCTGAGGACGATCTTCGAGACCTCCAGCGCGGGAATAATAATAGTTGACACCAACGGGCGGATCTCTCAAGCCAACCAATTCCTTGCCGAGATGTTTGCCTGCCCGCTGCAGTCATTGATCGGCAAACCGTATCCTGCATTTATCCATCCTGATGAACGCCAGGATGGAACTGATATTATGATAGCGATGCTAGAAAATAGGGCAGACACTGTCTTTACAGAGCGACATTATCTTCGGGCTGATGGAAGTGATTTCTGGGGATACATAAGTGGCCGAAGAATGGTGGGCTCGAACGGGGAGTTTACAGGTCTGCTGGGCATCATATCCGATATCACCGACCGAAAGCGAGCTGAGGATGATCTGCGACGCAAGACTGCGATACTTGAATCTCAGGTTGAAACCTCATTGGATGGCATTCTGGTTGTAGACTGCCAGGGGCAACGAATTCTCACTAATCAGCGACTTTTGAATATGTGGAATGTGCCTGCAGAAATTAGGGACCAAAAGAAAGACGAGGCGCTCCTCCAGTATGTGGCAGGCAAGACCCAAAACCCAGAACAATTCCTCAGGAAAGTGACTCATCTATATGATCATCAGGAAGAGACCAGCCGGGATGAAATAGTGTTTAAGGACGGCATGGTACTGGATAGATATTCTTCTCCCGTGATCGACGTAGACGGCAAATATTATGGCCGGATCTGGATCTTTCATGATATTACCAAATTCAAGCGTGCGGAAGAAGCTCTACGCGAGTCGGAACAGCGCCTGGCTGATATCATAGATTTTCTGCCTGATGCCACATTTGCGGTGGACCGAGAAGGAAAAGTTATCGCCTGGAATCGAGCCATTGAGGAGATGACAGGTGTTTCAAAAGCCGAGATGATCAACAAGAGGAATTATGATTACTCAGTCCCATTCTACGGCAAACATAGACCTATTCTGATTGACTTAATATTTATGAGCAGGAAAGAGATTGAAGAGAAATATTACTTTGTTCGGAGAAAGGGGGATCAACTGGTTGCAGAGACATTCATTCCCATGCTTAACGGCAAGGAGGGCGTGTTCCTCTGGGGCATCGCATCACCTCTATATGATCAAAGCGGCAGTATTGTGGGTGCAATCGAGTCCATACGCGATATTACCAGGTACAAGAAATTCGAGAAAGATCTGAAGAACACCAATCTGCTACTGGAGACTGCGAGCAAGCATGCCCAACAGATGGCCGAGATGGCGGAACAGGCAAATGCTGCCAAGAGCGAATTTTTGGCCAACATGAGCCACGAGATCCGCACCCCCTTAAACGGCGTCATCGGTATGATCGGATTGCTGCGGGATCTGGATTTAAATGCAGAGCAGCGGGAATATGTGGAAATTGCCCGAATCAGTGGCGAGATGCTGCTATCTCTCATCAACGACATCCTTGACTTCTCTAAGATTGAAGCCCGCAAACTGGAGCTGGAAAGACTGGACTTCGATCTTCACGCCATGCTCAAGGATACTACCGATATCCTGGCCCTTGATATTCATGAGAAAGGACTGGAGCTGGTCAGTCTGGTAGAGCCAGAAGTTCCGTCGCACCTGCGGGGCGATCCGGGAAGGCTGCGCCAGATTTTGGTCAACCTGGGCGGCAATGCCGTAAAGTTTACCGAGAAAGGCAAGATAGTGATCCGTGTCAGTCTGGAGAGCGAGGACGATAGAAATGCCATGATTCGTTTCGAAGTCATTGACACCGGCATCGGCATCCCGGCGGACCGACAGAAGATTCTTTTTTCGCCTTTTACTCAGATGGACAGTTCGACTACGCGCCAATACGGCGGCACCGGCCTGGGACTGGCCATCTCCAAACAACTGGTGAAATTGATGGGAGGCAACATCGGCCTGCAAAGTGAAGCTGGCAAAGGGTCCACATTCTGGTTCACCGCGGTTTTTGAGAAGCTGCCCGCCGGGTTAGGATCGAGAGATAAGACCTTAGCCGAAATTGAGGAAGACGGCGCGAAGGATAACATCCATGCCAAGCCCGCCATTTCTGAAAACGCAAAGCACAAGACCCGCATCCTGGTGGCGGAGGACAATCCCGTAAACCAGAAAGTTGCCCAGGTTATGCTGAAAAAGATGGGACTTGCAGCAGATGTGGTGGCCAATGGAAAGGAGGCAGTCGATGCTCTGCAGACCATTCCTTATGATCTGGTATTGATGGACTGCCACATGCCCGAGATAGACGGTTTCGAGGCTACACGGGCCATTCGCCAGGAAGAGTCGAAGGCGCAAAATCCAGGCATTCCCATAATTGCCATGACTGCCGCCACCATGCAAGGAGACCGGGAGAAGTGTATTCAGGCGGGAATGAACGAATTCATTGCCAAGCCGGTTCAACAAAAGGAGCTGGAGAAAATTCTTGCCAGGTGGCTGGAAATAAAAAAGGATGATAATGTTTGACTTCGCGAGCTATGGCGCCTTCGCGTGAAACCTGACCTTCGGTTTTAATCTCACGCGAAGCCGTGAAGAACTGCTATTCCTGCTTCATCACACCCCCTAACATCAAAGGGGGTATAGGCCACATTCAGGACTGCATATTACCCCTTCATTACCGCATACCGGAGTGACAATGCCGTGGATTCGTCCTTCCGAGTCTACCCCGGCGTTCTGCTCCGCTGCTTTTCTCACCTCTTCCGGCCAAGATCCCTTGCAAGTATAGTCGAATGTGAAATACTTATCATTGGCTGGATCCGGCATGGTTCCTTCCTGCTCCTTTTCCATGGTCTTAACCTTGGTTTTGAGCATGAACTTCGAACCCGCAGGTACATCCTTGAAATAAGCCATTCCCTTCTCGTCGGTCATTTCCCGAAGAGTATCAGGTGTAGAATCGGAATAAGCAGGCGGTATATACGTAAAGGTCAATTCTACCGGAATGTCGGGCAAGCCATCTTCACAACCAGTGGTAATCATCTCAATGGGACTATCGCATTGCCCATCTATTACTATGTCTGCTCTAACCGTGCCTTTGCTTTCCGATTGCCCTTGCGTGTCATCTTTTGTAGCAGGATCTACTCGTACAGGATATCCTTCCACCTTGGTGAAACCGCAGGGTGATTCAGAGTTTTGAGACCACGTCTCCGGCTGTGAATCGATAATTAGGTAGTTTCCTTCAGGAATTACCACATTGGGGCGAGCTATCCACCAGGCATTAGCTACTCCTGAGCCAGACTCGGCCTCAACCTGCCAGGGTCCAAAGGTCTCGCCATCAGCATTTTGCAGACTGATGCTTCCGCCGAGGGCTGTGCCCTGGCCATAGTTCCAGTGGTATGTATCGATATAGGTGATTATATGCGGTTTGGAGATTGTGAGAATTGGGCTGCAGGTGGGACCGTTATCCACAGCGCCGGTATTCCAGCTGTCCAAGATCACCGCACCGGAATTGGTCTGACTGGATGACTGGTCTTCTGATCCGGATGATTTTGAATCGCCCTGCAAAATACTATCAATCTTAGACTTGCCATCTACGTTATGGTCGCCCAGCTGTCCGGACTGACTTTCAGACGGGCCTATGAAGGGCTCTCCAATAGATGTCAGCCTCGTTATTTTTGTGCCGTCTCCCAGAGTTACCTCTACTGCA
>JAQVZT010000290.1 GCA_028708055.1 Methanothrix sp. | reverse complement strand
GCGGAGATGTCTTCCTCAGACTTCAGTGGTGTGGACCTGGGCGAGACCGATCTCTCTCGGGCATTCATGATGAGGTCCAACCTCACTGATGCCAACCTTGATGCAGCCGGTCTGGCATATACCGATCTTACAGAGGCCATTCTCAGGAGAGCGAGTCTGAAATGGTCAAAGCTCATGTCTGCAGACCTCACCAGAGCTGACTTCACGGACGCGGATATGACGGCAGCTCATTTTGAATCGTCCCTTTTGACTCAGACGAAGGTGACAGGGGCCAGAATGGACAGGTCGTCTTTTAGAGATATGGTCATTACCGATGCGAACCTCAGAAATTGCAGTTTAAAAGGAGCCGAATTGAATCGGGTATTCTTCTACGATGTTGATTTGAGCGGCGCAGACTTAAGCGGCGCGAGCTTTGTCGGAACGGCATTTTTCAGCTGCTGAATGAATGGGACAAATCTGATGCAAATCAATTATGACGATATCACCCTGCAATCTCTGGCAAGAGCGGATATTCAAGGTGCAATGATTGATGGCACTCTTCAGAAGAAGATAGAAGAGATCCGGTCGATGCAAAACAGACTCCCATGCGCCTAGGCAGAATTGAACCCTATGGATAGATATTTTATCCCAATTTTTTATAATTATTAATCAGTAACCTTTAACTAAATTGACATCTCATACAGATATTCCGTATGCTTAGCGTCAAAAATGGGTGTGGCATACGAGAGGTAAGAAAATGAATTCCCCTAAAATGGCCGTCCGCATTTTCATGGTCAGCATGCTATTCGCCTTTCTGTTAATTTCATCGGTGGAAGGAAAGGATTTGACTCAATCGGATTATGAGGAGTATATTTCCAATTTTGTAGGGGCAGCTTCCTATCAGCTGCCCGAGCCGGTTTCGACGTTGTCCTCCCTTATCATGAGCGCTCCTAACCTCACTATGGGCGCTTTGAGAAATTGGGCGTACAATAATATGTTGAGTACGACCCGCAATCTGATGGATGCCGATCAGAGCGGCAATAAGGAGCAGATAGACCACTACAACGATCAGCTGGATCGCTGGCAAGCGGTGTACTCCTGCCTCAATGGAGACTGCGGGCATATGCAGCAGCTGGAAGGCGGTGCGGGAGCGGGACTGGCCAGCGGAGAGCAGGGCACGACTGCACCGGCGACCGCTGCGGCCATTGGAAGCCTTGTCGCCAATGGGACCAGCTATCAGAAAGGAGCGCTGCTCATCGGCCCGATATCTATCCCGGCAAACTGGACAGATCCCCAGGATATCATCTTCCTGGATCAGGGAAGACCTTACATCGTTGTAGGGGAGGGGACGTGCAGCCTCTGGGACAGCCCGCCCGAGCCGGATGGAGTGGACTCCTGCTTCGTCTATGCCAAATGGAGAATAGGTGACGTGCCGCAGGTATGGGGCCAGTTGGAGCTGGTCGATCCATCGTTCCACCTGAGCGATCTCATCGAGAAGAATACCGGAAAGCCCGCGGAGTACAACCCGTCCCATGTCTATGCGGCAGTGGTCTTCGGAGAAGGAAAGATGCTCAAGGCCCGTGTCTACGATGGGGGAGGCTACAGCGATAACTACGGCGAGCTAAGGATTAGCGTCTACCAGGCGATTTCCGGCTGAGCATGGCCAAAAGAGAGCAGAATTGAGAGAAGTCGCCCTAATCCCGAGCTATTGCCCGGCCAGTGATCCATTATCCTTTTTGCGGGCTTCTGTTTGCGGACGTCCGCTGAGATGGGTTCTTACACCGGGCATCTCTTTGCAGTTATTGTGACATTATAAGGCAGCCTCGACGGTTTGAGACAGTGCACATGTATTCCGGTTGAGCCGCAATAGCAGAAAAATGATCTTATGTTTTTCCTGACCGCGGAGATATTATAATTATTCGTGCTCGGAAGATCACTGGCAGGAATGCTCAGCCGTCCGGTTGAGTCGGTCGATCCCATTTTTATGCCATTCACATAAACATAAAACCCGTTAAGAATGATGGGCTTTATCGACGATCCGGATATAGACGGGTCCAAAACCACAGACACCTTGAGAAGGCCAAAGCAGGTAGTCTGCCCCAGGGCAATGCCTGCAAATAGACACAGAGCCAGAAACAGGGCCAGTATGGAGCTTCTTGATCTCATAATCTCATACAACCTGCCCAGTATGTTCATAATAAATTATCAATGTTTCTATGCTATCCGGCGACGGCTGGGCAAAATCGTCTTCACCATCTCGGTCCGGTCAAAGTCCGCAGCCCATGATTTCAGCCCGCTTGCAGATATTCCATTGGACAGGCAGCAGCACTCGCTCTCCATCTCGCTCTGGTTTGTGACATATCCTTCCTTCTCCAGGACGCCCAAGCGTGCCCCGAACCTTTCGGGATCAATGTTTACCAGGGAATTGATCCGGTCTGGCTTTTGGGTTGGGAACCCTGAGGTCGGCAATTGCCTTCAAGATATCGTGATCGATTTTTTCCATCGTTCATCATCCCATATGTCAGCTGCGCGCACGACAGCCCGCCTGCACGGGTACAGTCTGCCTTCCGCATTACGCAGCCCGGGCTGCCGCCGTCCCCGAAATGCGCAGGCCCGCGATCTCTTTGGCTGGCGTCTCCAGCAGGACAGAATGCGGGCGTTACAAAGAGCGGCACAGAAGTGGCCGAACCGGGACACATCATGCCGATTTACAATGTGGTTTAAGGATCAATGCTTTTATGCACACGCATCCAAATCTATCCCGGCAATAATATGGCCGGCCCGGCATCTAATGCTTTGAAATTTAACCCGGAAAATCCATTGCCATATGGTGGCACCACAGACACACGCTGTAATATCATCCCGGCAATTACAAAGAGAACAACATGCGGTGCTCTCCAAGTTAAGTAGGGCCTACGGGAAGACACAATCGATATTATGGCTTTGTCGATTTTGTGATTAATTTTCCTCTGGCAGCGTGGTTCTTTGCATGATAGTCGTTTCTGAAGCTCTCGGCATCTTCGCCTGCAACTCTTATACCATGGAGGGAAAGCGAAAAATGAAGGACGGCTTGCGGTATTTTCAATTGCTCAGGCAGTCTCTCTAAGCCGGCCAATCTTCGAAATCCGGCAAGCGAGATGACATAACCAGGCTCTGAACTCTGCTTGGGTCCATCGCCTTGGCCAGAGGCTTTCCCTTATCCTTGCGCATCAGCTGGTAGGCGATCTCCGGGTCTACATTGTATCTCTCCAGGTACTCGCTTCTGCTGAAGTTGCCGCCCATGCTGGAAACATAGATAGGATTGCCGACGATAGGCGTGATCTTTCCCACCGGCAGGATCCATTCGAAACCGAGAGGGAGATCGCAGAGCCAATCATCTTCACTGTAGTTGGGATTCAGGAGCAGCTCTTTTTCCTTTTCATTCACTGATCCACAATTTTTGCAGATAAATTTTATCTTCATACCTCTACCTCAATATACTATTATGAAATACTTGATTACAGTATATATAATTAACTAAACAAATCTTTATTGATTCTTGAAAGGTCCATTTGATCATTGATTTAAATCAGCACATCGCATGGATATCGCCCGCCGCCCAAAAGATTCTCTTACGTTGGCAGATATGAAACGCGATTTGTGCTAAAGCCACATAACACTCTGGAAGAGGCGGTCCTCGCCCGTCACATCGTCTGGATGGATCAGCGCAAGACCCGAAATGAATACTGGAACTGGTGCTGCATGCACAGCCGGGCGTTCGTGTCCATCGCCATTCCCTCCCTGCGCAGCCGATATGCAGTAGTGGAACTGGACCTCTATGGCCTGGGAGCAGGAGGCATGGACGAGCGCGCAGGCAGGGAGATACTTCGCACTATGCTGGAACAGCCCCTAAAAGCCGGATCCTTTTTTTTCGTGAGCCCGGTTTACGTCTCTGCATGTGTCCGGGAGAATTCTG
>JAQVZT010000289.1 GCA_028708055.1 Methanothrix sp. | reverse complement strand
GTATCAATAACGGCATTAGCGGGAGCGCCGATTCTGACAATCGCATCAACTGCTACGCCTGCTTTGTCGCCCATAGCCTTCAGGGAGTCGACAGCTTTTCTTCCTGCTGCCTCCAGCTTGCCCTCGACCTCCTTTCTGTCGGCTCCGAGCTGCCTTACTGCACTGGCGATAACAACCTCATTAACAACATAGAGTGCTGTGACTTGTGCGCCGAGTGCCTTGGCGAGCTCCATGCCCTCCTCTGCGGCTTTCGCTGATTTATCTGATCCATCTGTGGCAATCAATATCCGCTTGTACATCCTATCCCACCTTTGCTGCGTTTATCTCACTGACATTGTATAAATAGCTATCTTCCCGATTCAAGAATCCTCAGGGCTAGCAGAGCCGCATTCTCTCCGTTATCGATTCCTACGCAGGCCACGGGAACTCCTGGCGGCATTTGAACAATTGATAAAAGTGCATCCAGGCCACCCAGTTTTGCACTCACTGGAACCCCTATGACCGGGCGGGCGGTCTTCGAGGCGATAACGCCCGGCAGCGCCGCGGAAAGGCCCGCAATGCCGATAAAGACGCGAGCATCTGTCTCGGAGATGTATTCCTCCAGCTCCCTGGGATTGCGGTGTGCAGAGAGGACCTTATGCTCAAATGAAGTACCTTTCTCCTTGAGCCTGGCCGTCACCTTGTCTACGATTGCCTGGTCCGACTTGGACCCGGAGATAATCGCAATGTCTACCATAACTATCCCTGATTCTTTCCCTGCAGTTCCTGCTGCTTGCTTATGCTCATCGCAATCAGTGTCTCAAAGATGCTCTTGACCGCACCGGTGTCCAGGTTCAGCTCCGTTGCCAGGTCCATAGCTTTGGACAGGACCTTCCGCTCGCGTTCCGGATCGCTGATCGGCTTTCCTTCCGCTCTCTTAGACTCAAATATCTTCTTCGAGATCCCTATGCGTCGGTTGATGAGCCTGATGATCTCCTCGTCGATCCTCTCAATCTCGCTGCGATGCTCTTGTAGCCCCATTAAATTCCCTGCCCCTTGGATGCGCACCTGTTATTAGCTTTCGTTCTTAATACTCTTCCGCCCAGCGGTCTCCAGGCGGCTAGAAGAGCTTCCATCTTATCTTCATCGATTATTGCCGCATAGGAGGGGCCGGTTCCTGAGAGGCTCGCTCCTTTTGCGCCTGCTTGCAGCGCCAGGAGCATGGGCTCGGCAGAAAGCCCCAGAGCGGCGCAATAAGCAAGCCCGTTTACAGTCATGGCGCGCTCGTAGTCCCCTCGCATGGCCAGATCGAAGATCACATCTGCAACAGGAGCAATGAGCCGGGAGCGAGATGTGTTGGTATCGCTGGAGAAGAGCTTTTTCTCCGGAATGAGGAGCATAACGCTGCAAGAGATCTCCTCCCGCCTGAGCAGCGCCATCTGGCGGTTGTCGGTCACCACAACGCCGCCCAGCATTGATGCCAGAGCATCGTCCAGGGCGCCGGTGATGGTCACGCCGACCTCCCGGGCCGCGGCCACGCCGATCTTTGCCGCTTCTACGAGGTCCATATCTTCCTGCAGGGCATCAAGCGTAGCCAGGACGGTGGCGTTGGCGGCTGTGCTGCTGCTCTTCAGGCCGCCGGCCACGGGAATCTCGCTGAATGTTCGTACAGTCGCGCCGTAGCGGTAGCCGAGCTTTTCCAGCACCATGGCCGCGCAGGTCTCAATGAGCCGGGTGTCCACCCCAGGCACATCCCCCCGGATCTGGCCGGTGCTGTCCAGCTCCACCTCCGCCCGGGTCTTCAGCTCGATTCCGAAGGCCGCTCCCTTCCAGTTGGCCACTGCATTGAGAATTGTGGCAGCGCCGTTTGCCCATGCGTATCCTTTCATGATCCTCTGAGGCTAGTATCCATCAGTTTGCATCCATCAATTCGCAGCTAGACCTGCTCCATCTCAAAGATTTTCCTGAGCTTATCCAGATCCTTAACAAAATCCTCTTTTCCCTCGCGAGAATATTTGGCGATCATCTTGTTCAGATACTCCATCTCGGTGATGCTGGAGACAAAGAGTGGCTGGAAGTTTCCCAACTCAAAGAGGGGCAGGACCTCCACGCCGCCTTTGTTTGTCCTCTCTTCCAGACCCTTTACGACTACTATGAATGAAAAGTTTTTGTATCCAAGACCACGGGAAATGTTCTTGGCGAAGCTGTTCATCTGCTGCACCCTGCGAGAGGAGAGGTCTTTGTAGGCGGCTACCGAGTCCTTGTACTCCACAAACATTATGGAATCATCCGACCATAGCAGGGCGTCATACTCCACTACGGCGATGGCGTTCTTCAGGGCGACGACGTTGAAGAGGACGCCGCGACACCAGCTGATATTGAGATGAAGCCGAAAGTCGGCTTCAGTGAGTGGCGTATTCCTGGGCTTGAGAACATAAGGTTCGCTGGACAGTTCAATCATGATGGGGCAGATGTTCTTTTCAGATAAATGGACTTTTCCAGCCGCGCCATGTTATGTCACTTGTTCTTCACCGCCCATGTAATCGGGATTATCGTCATAGCCTCCATACATCTCATCAGGAAGCGCGCTTGATGATTCAGGTTCAGACGATCCCGTATATGGCAAATCAGGCTTAGGCCCATTATATGCCAGGTCATTTACCAGATCAGCATCAAAGATCATCATAAACGAATACAATGAATATTGAGTACCCTCCGTAGCCACGTAAACGTAGGCTTTTCCAGGTTCCTCTTGGCCTCCTCCGCCAAATTGAATGACACCATTTTCCTCAGCACCGTCATAAGGCCCGCCGGCTGGATTATGGATGATCTTGTGGCCTGTAAATGGGATTCGCTCATTGAACATGTCGCCTTCAAAGTAGCCCTCCAAACCAGGAATGGCAATGGATTGTTCATCCGTCAAAGCATCGATATAGAAATGACCATTGGTCACTCTATCATAATAATCAACATCATATTCTATCGAGCATCTGTGGTCAAATCCATTGCCATGGAAAATCCCATTGAACTCTTTATGCTGTGTATATGGATCTGTCTGTCCCACCGCAATTGTCATTACTGCGATTAGGGCTATGCTTATTGCAATTATAGCAGTACATCTCATGCCAATTCAGCTCCCACCCTGTCTTTCTTGCATATTATCAATTATATCAATAAATAATCTCAACCAATCTCAACCGAACAAATAGGCAATAAAATCTACGTGTTAATTATCATCTATTTTCATATAAATTTCTTGCCCTCATTGGAAGCAATTTCAACTGCTGGCCTGAAGGCGCCCTTGAATAGCGGCGGCAAAAAATAGCACGGGGAAAATAAAGTGAGGCAAAAAAGGTATTGATATTGGTTCATCCCTCAGGTCATGGCTTCTATCCGGCAGGCTGCCATCTTGTACTCCGGGATCTTGGAGACCGGATCAAGGGCATCGGAGGTTATGATGTTGGTTCCCTGCCAGTGGAAGGGCATAAAGACCATGCCAGGCTTTACCTTTTCAGTCACCCGAGCGCGGGCTTCCGTCTCTCCCCTAACCGTCTTCACCTTAACCATATCATCCTGGTGAACATTCAGCTTCTCGGCGTCCTTGGGGTTGATCTCAACATAGAGCTCAAAGTCCCTTTCCAGTAGCGAGGGACTCCTGCGTGTCATGGAGCCGCTGTTGTAGTGAACCACAATTCTGCCTGTGGAAAGGAGCAGTGGGTATTTCTCGCCGGTCAGCTCGCCAGCGGGCCTATTCATCACAGAGGCGACCCTTGCCTTTCCATTCGGATGGGAGAACTTCTCCCGGTGCAGGATATCCGTTCCTGGATGGTTCTCGTCCAAACAGGGCCAGCGGAGTCCTCCGATCTTCGAGATCCTCTCTTTGGTCATGCCGCCGTACTGGGGCACATTGCGGTTGATCTCCTTTAGCGCTTCCTCTGCTGAGGAGCAGCCGAGATTTTGG
>JAQVZT010000288.1 GCA_028708055.1 Methanothrix sp. | reverse complement strand
CGGTGGCCATGCTCGCCTGTGCAAAGCTGGGAGCAATTCACGTAGTTGTATTCTCAGGCTTCTCCGCAGTTGCGGTCCGTGACCGGCTGCAGGACTGCCAGCCCAAGATTCTGGTAACATGCGACGGATCATACCGCCGGGGCAAGCCCATTGCCACCAAACCCCAGGC
This sequence comes from Methanothrix sp., assembly GCA_028708055.1. Lineage (GTDB taxonomy): Archaea > Halobacteriota > Methanosarcinia > Methanotrichales > Methanotrichaceae > Methanothrix. Next base: position 3,775 of record JAQVZT010000288.1, on the reverse strand, counting down.
AGATGAGGCAATCGATGGCCTGAAGTGCATCGAGAAGGTAGTTGTCGTCAAGAGAAACGGCCAGGAGACTGCCATGAAAGAGGGCCGCGATGTCTGGTGGAGCGACTTTGTAGCCGGCCAGTCCGGCGTTTGCGAAACCCTGCCCATGGACAGCGCCGATCCTCTCTTCATCCTCTACACCGCTGGTGCCGGCGGAAAGCCGCGCGGCATTGTGCATACTCATGCCGGCATGAGCATTGGCCCGGCATTTACCACCTCCTGGGTATTCGATATCAAGGACACCGATGTCTACTGGTCGACTGCTGATATCGGATGGATCACAGGCCATAGCTACATTGCCTACGGGCCGCTATGCCTGGGCGCGACGAGCATCATGTACGAGGGATCGCCAGACTATCCGGACTTCGGCCGGTGGTTCAAGATCATCGAGGACTACGGAGTCTCTGTGATTTACACTGCTCCCACTGCCATCAGGATGTTCATGAATGAGGGGCCGTCCTGGCCAAAGAAGTACGACCTGTCCACAGTCCGGCTGATGGGATCGGTGGGTGAGGCTATGAACCCCGATGCATTCGTCTGGTGGAGACAGCATGTCGGCGGCGGGTTTGCGCCCATAATGGATACCTGGTTCCAGAGCGAGACCGGCTCTCAGGTCATTGCGCCCCTGCCCATAACTCCGCTCAAACCAGGCTCACCGAGCTTCGCCCTTCCAGGTTACAATGTCGAGGTAGTGGACGACAGCGGCAAAGCCGTGCCCGCAGATGGCACCGGCAACATAATCCTGACAGAGCCCTGGCCTTCCATGCTGCGAGAGGTCTACCAGGACCCGGCGGCATACAACGAGACCTACTGGACGGCTTTTCCGGGCAGGTACTTCTCCGGAGACAAGGCCCGGGTGGATGGAGACGGATACATCTGGGCTCTGGGAAGAGGAGATGATGTCCTCAAGGTAGCAGGCCACAGGATCTCCAATGCCGAGGTCGAAGCATCGGCAGAGAAGCATCCATCAGTTGCTGCTGCCGCAGTCGTGGGCAAGCCTGACAAGGTGAAGGGAGAGAGCATTGTGGTCTTCGCCATCCTCAAACCTGATGCAAAGAAGGATGCCGCCTTGGAGAAGGATATCAAGAACTTCGTGCGAAAGACCCTGGGCCCAATCGCCATTCCCTCGGATGTCATCTTCGTCACCGATATTCCCAGGAACAAGGCAGGAAAGCCGTTAAGGCCGCTGATCAAGGCCAAAGCCCTGGGAGAAGCTCTGGGTGACACGTCCGCAGTCGCCAACCCCAAGGCTCTGGATGCGATTCCGCTCATAGCAAAGAAGTAGATCGAGAGCGTAAATCCTTTTTTTATTCTTTTTATTCTATACCAAATTGCTGCTCTTGAGTCGATATCAACAGCTTCAGTCTGTTTCGTTTCAGTCTGTTGCTTTTCTATCCTTTGTATCGTCAAATCCTATCTTGATGTGAGTTCCATCACAAAATGGCTTCTTGCCAGAGCTGCCGCATCTGCAAAGGGCATATGGTCCTCCTTCAGCCAGCACTTTGCCCTCGCTGTCCCTCAGTGAGCAGTCTCCTTCCACCAGCAAGGGGCCGTTCTTCTTCACGGTAATTCCTGGCGCAGGCCCACTTTCACTCTCCTCGGCAGACGGTTGAGCCTTCCTGCAGGTCAAAGCGCCTGACGGACATCGATCCACCACCGACTTAATCTCCTCTGAGCTTGCCCCTTTCATGTCTATCCAGGGCGTTTCTCCCCGGCGGAAGACCTGGGGTAGTCCCCTTACACATTCTCTCGCGTGGATGCACTTTTCCGGATTCCAGACTACGGTGATGTCCCCGTTGGAATATTCTTTCATTATGATCAGAATGGATTTCTTTCTACTAAACTCTTTGCTCCTATCGCACAAACACTATATAATTTGAGCTGCAACTATTGAGCAATTATGTCACATTGAATTGGGGAGAAGATTATGGGATTTGTTAGCGAGTTTAAAGAATTCGCCATGAGGGGCAATGTGCTGGACATGGCAGTAGGCATCATTATCGGCGCAGCCTTTGGCGGCATTGTCAATTCGCTGGTAAAAGATGTCATCATGCCGCCCATCGGCATGATCATGGGCGGGATCAACTTCGCAGACATGTTTATAGCTCTGGATGGAAAGAGCTACGCCACCCTGGCAGCCGCTCAGGCAGCAGCCGCACCCACCATCAATTATGGCCTGTTCATCAATTCAATCATCAATTTCATCATAGTGGCCCTGGCAATCTTCATGCTCATCCGCCAGGTCAATGCCGCCAAGAAAAAGCCGGCGCCACCTGAACCTAACAGCAAGGAATGCCCCTTCTGCAAAGAGAGCATTCCCAAGCTGGCAGTAAAATGCCCGCATTGCACATCGGATTTGAAATGAATTGAACTGAGTTGAAATGTGTTGAAATGATTCGAAATTAATTGAAAATTGTTGATGAACATCACTATCCGTGAAAAAATTGAGGTCGTAATATGAATAGAACTTCAACCCTATTCCTGGCGTCTCTGGCCGCCGTTATATTTGCTCTGGCCATGACATCGGCAGGAAGTATCTGCGACAACGCCCCCTGCGAAAATGCAATCAACGTCTCCGCAGGTGAGAATTTCACCATAGAGCTGCAATCCAATTCCGGTTCGACCGGATTTGAATGGTGGACGCAGTTTGATACCGATTATCTGAGCCTGGTGTCCTCATTCGATCAGCCCGGCAATGCAAAGCCGGGATGGGTTGGGGTGCCTGGAAAGAAGGCCTTTGTCTTCTCTGCCAAAAAGCCGGGAAGCGCAGATGTTATCATGCTGCTGGTCCGGCCCTGGGAGGACGGCACGGTAGCGGAGAAAAAGATTTACCCGGTGAACATCTCCTAGATGCATGATGAGACGATGAGACTATTGTCCTGGAATGTAAACGGCCTGAGGGCCATTGTCAAAAAGGGATTTCTGGACTGGATGAATAGAGATCAGCCGGATGTGCTCTGCCTGCAGGAGACCAAGGTGGCAGCCGGTCAGATTCCGGCTGATCTCATGCGCCTACCGGGCTATTTTTCCTATTTCGGCACAGGAGACAGAAAAGGGCGGGATGGTGTTGCCCTTTTCTCTAAAACTGAGCCGTTGAGGGTGGACTATTCCCTGGGAATTGATGGCCTGGATGACGAGCACAGGGCGATAGTTGCCGACTATGGCAGCTTCCTGCTCTTTAATGTCTACTTTCCCAATGGCAAAGCCTCCCGGGAGCGGCTGGAGTACAAGCTGAAGTTCTACGACCTGTTCCTCGATCATATCGCCCGCCTCAAGGCGGAGGGTAGGAGGATTGTGGTCTGTGGGGATGTGAATACTGCCCACAAAGAGATCGATCTTGCCCGGCCAAAAGCAAATGAGAAGATCTCCGGATTTTTGCCGGAGGAGAGGGCCTGGATGGACCGGCTGGTGCAGGGAGGCTTTGTGGACACGTTTCGCTGCTTGCATGAGGAAGCGGGCAACTACTCCTGGTGGGACCTTAAGAGCCGGGCCAGGGAGAGAAATGTCGGCTGGAGGATCGACTACTTCTTTGTGGATGAAAAGCTGAAAAACGCGGTCTCGTCGGCATTCATCCTTTCAGAGGTAACAGGATCGGATCACTGTCCGGTGGGAATAGACCTTGCGGCCGAATCGTAGGAAAAAGGTTTTATCAGTAATCGAGCAAAGACCCTAATATGAGGTTGGCCTGGCCGCCGCCCCGGCATTTAATCGCATCTGTCCTCATCCCGCTGCTAGC
>JAQVZT010000287.1:2104-3954 GCA_028708055.1 Methanothrix sp. | reverse complement strand
TATAGGCACTTTCGAAGATGCAAGGCAACTAACAGATCCATTGATAAGAGTCCTATTGGCGCATGGTCTTATATATGCTTCTAATAATATAGTTTTTGTTTCACTGGGCTCCATGGTTCCAATATCCATTGATATATTTGTTTTGCGATTATCCTTATATCTTTCAGGGTACTGGTTGACGTCCAATCTTCCCCGGCCTTCTTCAAAGTATCTGATGCTTTCGATCTTCATGCCTTTTGATAATTCAGCAGAGACAATGACATCATCAAAGGGTATGCTAGCTCTATTCTGGATCCTGATCAGATATGCTTCGAGCTTGGCATATTCCAGTTCGCCAAGGCCAAATCTGGCTACCGTATTGCTATCCATCTCGCAAACCAGGAATGCTACGTCCAGCAGATTATTTTGACTCATGCTCTCTACTTCATCCGATCCTGACGCAAGGCCCATCAGTATGAATAATGCAATCAAGCTGAATCCGGTGAAGCCAATCTTCATAGCATCCTCTATAAATATCTATTTATACTAAATTCTGGATTAAATCCCCACAGGAATGCTAGGGGATTTCCCATTTTTGACTACAATCTGGTCTACATCTGGCTTTTATTGCAGGCCCTTCTATTTGACTGCTGCATAAATCTGTTCCCTCCTCATTTATCCAAGTGCAATTTAAAGCAATAGCATTATCCGTGGAATCTCTCACAGCAAGGTCGCCAGGTGCATTGCCCTCTACCTTCACACTGACTGCTTTATTATCAACGTTATCATCGAATTTGATGTACGTTCGCAGGATAATCGATACCTGTTCTTCTGAATTCAATGTCCCAATATTCCATGCGACCCCTGTCTTTGTCAATTTATTAAAATTCTCTGGATCAATCTTGGGTTCTCTTATTCTTCCATGCACCGCAGTATTATCATATTCAGAAGCCCCGTACAACATCCCTTCAGGCATAACCAAGGATACCTGCACATCATCCAGAGTCACATCGCCATTATTAAGGATCGTTATGTTATAGATCTCTTCCTTCGCAGGATCTTCTGAAGTCTTTCGGAAAGGTGCAGTTGCGTTGGTTCTTCTTTCCCAAACAAACAGATCAACGTGGATATTTCTTATATCTCCTTGTTTGAATTCTTCTGAACTAGTTGAATATGTCTTTTCGCCAAAGGTTGATATGCAGCTCTCTCCGGAGCATGAATCTCCCTCGCATGGCTCTCTTGGATCACTGACCTTATCATCAGATGCTGGAGATGATATCACTGAAGTGATCTCTGGTATGGATGCAATCATGCCAATCTTTTGATATCCTTTGATCGGATAGCCTGGCATGGATGCGACTTTGACATTCTCAATTCTTGATGGCAAGTATTGTCTTTCTGGCAAAGAAACGAGCATACCAATTTTTTGCGTTGCATCCAATGGATAATTAATCCCCAGGTTTGAGTTGATCAATCCAATATTTCTAGGGCTAATTAGATCCTTAGACTTCAATCTCATGTTCGATTTGAGAGAATCAGCTGCCAGGGTTGCCTTCACTACATCAGATGGCCATGCCACATTTAATTGCTCTATTTCGGGAATTGTCCCGCTGTAGCAGCAGGGAAGCCAATCATCATTTGGACCGGCTTCTGGAGCTAGCCATTCAAAATCTCTCAAATTGTTGGTTATATTGAGTTCATGGCCTCTGGTTAGTGCTTCATACTCCCAATCATATTTTCTAGCGCCGCTTCTATTGGTCCATCCTGTGGAATCTTTAGCCTCTATTACAGCATCAGCTACATTGGCCGTGTATTCAAAATTATATTTCATCCGTTTCTTTGTATCCATCTGGACATGAGCTTTTACATCG
>JAQVZT010000287.1:0-2094 GCA_028708055.1 Methanothrix sp. | reverse complement strand
ACTTCGATATAGCTAGTGGGATATTTTCCCAGATTCCAGCCATTCACTTTCATAGATGGGCTTTCTTCATAGCGGATCTTCTTCCAGGCAGATATCCATCGGTTATTGCCGAAGAAGCCCTGGCTATTGAACTCGGAAATGCCTCTCTGGCCTTTAAAGTTTACATTGAGCTGGTGATCTACAGAGGAATTTGATTTATTCGTTCCATTTCCATAATTATAAGTTATCGCTTCACTAATTGATAAATCTCCATTCTCCAAATAATTAAAAGAACCGCTCTTAAGTCCTCGATTATAGCCGGTTTCTTGAATCCTTGGCTCTTTCAGATAGCTATAAGTCGTTGCAGTCGCGTCCTTCCCGGTAGCTTTATAAGTAAAATACATTTGAGATTGTGACGGAATTATATAAAATAATATTAATATTAATGCTATAAATGCCAGAGATTTCTTCATAATTCGACAACTCCATTGGTATCTTTTCTTCTGGAAAATTCTATCCTTAGCCACAATCAGGAACTTGGGATTTATTATACTCCTTGTATAAATCTTGCAAGATGATCCTCGCTCTAGTGATAATCGCTGATATCTTTGCTTGAGATAATCCGATCTCAAAATGATTGTAGCTTGAGCTTCTGACTAGTATAATTATCTACCTCCAATTCGGTCTCTATTCAATTAATTGTCTTTTTATTCAAACTATGATAATCCTTGGGGTGAAATCAAACTGAAGCCGATCTGAGTCTGAATAGTCTCTGGCATCTATATCCCAATATCTGCAATTATCGTCCCTATCCCACACAACCAATGAGCAATATTCGAATTTTTCATGCGATTGACGGTCGACTGCAAATCCAAATGCAACACCCACTGGTACACCCATGTGAATTTTGCGAATATGGCTAAACCACCAAAAAGCTTTGTCGTTGGGAGTCCACCAGGGATTATTCATTGACTTGGGGCAGCGCTCAATTGAGTTCTTTTTTTGGAGGGTCTGAATTACTTTATCCATTTCATTCTTATCCATATTATACTCAGTATCTAATTCAAATGCAGCAGTTGGCAAGAAGGGATGATTATTATCGTTGAATGGCTCGATGCGCGTATGAAGCGCTTCGTCTTGAGATGCCAAAATGGGCAATGCAATTATCATTTCTGTTTTGATGCATCCTGGTTCTAATCGGCTTGATGTGGTTGCATCAAAATATTCGGAATACCAAGTCTTTCTCCCACCTTCGTCCTTCTCAAACCAAAGAACATTGATGGCGTGTATCTCGCCTGCTTTTATTTTTGGAATATTAACTGCCTCGCCAACCAATATCCCTACCGGCTGGCCGGGAAAGAAACAGCGAACTTCAGAAGCAGCCAGAAATGCAAAGTCCTCGCAATCCCATATTGATTTCTTATACTCAGGGTATATTTCCCTATTGCTTGTTCTCTCCTTAAGAACCTTCAATACTGCTTCGGGACTATGGCTTCTTCTGTCTTTTTCGAGAATATTGCCCGTATGACCTTGATCAACAAGAATAATGCCATTTGGCATCGTCAATGGCGGAGGAGTATCAGTCATGTTTTTTAATTATGTTTATTACTACTTATAATCTTCGCTGAAGCTGTGTTGACCAATTTTAGTAAGTTATTTCTTATTTTTAAATAAATACCCTGCAGCTTGCTGCGGCTGGGATGGTCAGGAAACCGACTTAAGGAAAGCTGCATATTCTATATGCAATGATTGGGGCAAAAAGCGAGTCATTGCGCATTGAAGCTCGCTATCATATGGTCTTTAGCATAAAACATAGTAGGAAGATAGTCCAGAATATAGATTGTATTAATTATATTAAACATATCTGTTCCGAAATCATTGAAGATACTACTTCGATTTCGATGCAATTGGGACTGATACGGGTAATCATTTCATTCAGATTTCCTGATGTTATTCACTCAAAAAGTTGCTTGGTGATCATCCCGCGAATCCCAGCTCTTTGGCCTTTGCAAATGCCTCCTCAGCTTCCCGCGAGCGCCCGAGGGCTTGCAGATCGATGGCTTTTTTCTGCCAGGCTTCCGCGAATTGAGGATTGATTGTCAGGGTCTCGTTTAG
>JAQVZT010000021.1 GCA_028708055.1 Methanothrix sp. | reverse complement strand
CGCTCAGGTCTGATCGACTCAGATCGGCGGAAAACAGCTCTGCCCTTCCGAACTGGCAATTTAGCAGCCGGCTCTCGCTCATATCTATCCAATTTAGTTTTGCTCCCAGGAAGCTGGAATTGATCAGAGACGCCCCCGCAATTCTTGCCAGTGTGAAATCGGTACCTACAAGCCTTGCCCGGCTGAGGTTGGCAGAAGTAAGATTGGCAGCATTGAGATGAGCGTTACTCAGGTCGGCTTCGCTCAGATCGCATCCAGAGAAATCCGAGTTGTTCAGCTGAGAACCGGTCAGCTTTGCCCCATTCAGCTTAGATCCGATGAGATTTGATTGGTCGATCCAGGTATCCTCAAGATTGCAGCAGGAAAGATTGGCATTTGATATGTCTGAACCAGTAAGGCCTGAAGCCAGAAAGCTCGATCCGGACAGGTCCGCTCTGCTGAGATTTGTGCCGGTCAAATTTGCATGGATCGACCGGACCCTATTCAGGCTGGCGGTGAATAAATTTGCGCCCACCATGCGAGACTCTGAGATATCGGCACGATCCAGGCAAGCCCGGGATAGATCGGCATCAATGATATTGGCTCCCACAAGGCTTGTCTGTGAGAGATTCGACCCGTTCAGTATCGAATCCCGGAGCCTTACGCGATTCATAAAAGCTCCCTGGAATTGCGCGCCGCTCATATCAGATAGGCTGAGGTTTGCTGCCTCCAATCGAGAGCCGCTGAGGTTTGCACCCCGGAGAATAGATCCGGTGATCCGGGCCTGATCAAGGTCGGCTCCGCTCAGATCCACGTCACTGAGATTTGACCCGATCAGATCGGCCCCAACGAGGTTGGCGCCCTTGACATCGGCTAAATACAGGTCGGCGCCATGCAGATTGGACTCCCCAAGATCGGTGTAGCTGAGATTGCTGCCTACCAGCCGGGCATCGGATAGATTGGACCGCATGAGATTGGAATAGCATAAATCTGTGCCAGATAGATTCGATCCGTGCAGATCAGACTGCCGGAGGTCCTTTTTGCATAACGATAGGCCGCTGAGATTTTCATCGGCAAGAGAAGCACGTGCCTGGAATGGCTGGTTGATGATAATGCTGCCCGCAGGCAGGCTGTCGAGAGGTATGCCAAAATGAGTCAGAACAAAATAGTCGAACATGTAGCGATTTATGCTCTCTTTCATCACGGGGATTTTATCAGCAGATTCGCCCTGCAGGATAGAAAGAGCCATCTCTGCCGCCTCATCGCCCTGGAAATAGCTGCTGATCATCTTCCCACCAACAACGCCATAGCCCAGATAGAAATCGTAAATACTGTAGAATGGAACCGGGCTTGCCTCCTGGACCAGCTGAGCCGCGTCCTCATAGGTAAGGAATACCCCGGCTCGATCGCGATTCATGGTCATGAGCAGCACGAGGCTGTCATTGGATAGCACTTCCAGGCTCTGGCGAAGCTCCTCGGCGGTGAGGTTGTCGAGATATTTGAAGGAGACATTGCCCTCAAAGCGAGGGAGGACGGCATCCAGAACCTTTCGAGCTGCCTTGCCTGTTGCGGTTTGATCGGTTATTATGGCGATATGCCTGGTTTGAGGATGGAGATTCAGCATCAATGAGATCGTGCTTTGCACGTCATATGCCTCCACTACGCCAGTAAAGCCCTCCTTTCCGCTCAACATTTTATCATCGAAGTGCACGACGCCGCAAAAGACCACAGGCGTTCCAGGAAATAGATCATCTCTGTTCTTCAGCAGGAAGTTGAATGCATCCGTATCCACAGAGATGATAAGGTCAAAAGGCTTATTCGTGTGTTGATTCGTATACTTCTTCTGATAGAACGCCTTCAGATCAGAAAGACGGGCCTCATCTGCAACGATTCGCTTTGCGTCCATGTATTCCACTGAAAAGGTTGCGGATGGCATCTTCATCGCGAAATGCAGCTTTATCTCCGAGATGATGCTATCCTCCCAGGTCATGCCTGGATGATAAGAGGCAAGAATGAGGATATTCCTGGGGGCGTTTTCCTGGGCTGCAAACGAGGATCCAATGAAAGAATGGACAAGCATGAAAATCAGAAATATTCCAATGATAGATCTCATATTGATGGCATCCCTGAATGAATATGGGTGTGAATCATTAAGAATCTTTCGTATGTTTGCCCAGCCAGGCAAGAAGAGATAAATAGTCAGTAATCAAATATGGAAAGTTGCATTTCAGGTGATGAAGATATGTCTGAAAAAAAATTGTATTCCCTGCCACAGCTGCCTTATGCCTACAACGCCCTGGAGCCATTTGTCTCGGAGCAGCAGCTGCGACTGCATCATGACAAGCACCACGCAGCCTATGTGAATGGAGCTAATGCCATATTGGAGAGGCTGGACAAAGCCCGCCAGGCGGGAGCAGATGTGGACATGAAGGCCACCCTCAAGGAGCTGTCCTTCCAGGTGGGTGGGCATGTTCTGCACGACCTGTTCTGGGGAAATCTGGCCCCTGCCGCAAAGACTGGCAAGGAGCCGGGCGGCGCTCTGGCGGATGCTCTCCAGAAGGAGTTCGGATCCTTTGAGCGCTTCAAGAAGGAGTTTTCCGCGGCGGCGGCCAGCGCGGAGGGCTCGGGCTGGGCGGCTTTAGCCAGGTGCGGCCTGACCGGAAGGCTGCTGATCATGCAGATTGAGAAGCACAATGTGAATGTCATGCCCAATCTTCGCATCCTCATGGTTCTGGATGTCTGGGAGCATGCCTACTATCTCGACTACAAGAACGAGAGGCCAAAATTTGTGGAGGCCTTCTGGAACATTGTGAACTGGGAGGAGGTCAACAGGAGACTGGAAGCGATAATTAAATAATACTATTTTTAAAAATTGTTAAGTGATCACACAATAAATTCGAAAACACTTTCGCCCCACGCGCACATCAGAGTTATAGCTTTGAAAGCAGAAGGTCAATCGCATTCTTTATTAATCAGATCAGACATAATTGCTAAAAGATTTTGATGGAGTTAATGAGCGAAACGCGAATAAACCCAGGATGAAATACGGTATAATAAGTCGACCGCCAAGGGGATGAGTTATGTTGCTTTATATTAGAGGGGATGGGCTTTGAGCAGCAGAATTGTGCAGCAGACCCTGGAAGGGCTGGCTGTATCTGCCATGCCCAGGGTTAGGACCACAGACGGCCATCTGCTGGACTGGAATAGAGATGCCATAGCCAAGCAGCTGCTCAAGGAGACAAAACTCTCAGAGCAATTTTATAAAGAGCCAGGCATAACCCCTGAAGAGGCCCAGGATATCGCACGAGAGGTGGAGCGCCGGGTTCGCTGGATGAACGTCCAGTACCTCAGCGGCCCACTTGTGCGCGAGATTATGAATGTAGTCCTCCTGGAGAGGCATCACACTGAGTGGCGCAACATCTGCACGCGCGTTGGGACTCCGGTCTTCGATGCCCACCTCATCGATATCGGCACGGGCTTTGAGTCCAAGGAGAATGCCAACCTCCAGGAAAATGCCGAGACCAGCCATAAGAAGAAGGCGGACAAGATCAGCAAGGAGCAGTATCTGCTGTTGCTGCCGCCCCATCTCGCCGACCGCCACCTGGCCGGAGACCTGCACATACACGATCTGGAATATTTCGGAACGAGACCATTCTGTCAGGATTGGGATCTGCGCTATTTCCTCTACTACGGCCTGATGCCCGACGGCCTGGGCACCAAAGCCAGCGTCGCCGGCCCCGCCAAGAAGCCGGAGGTAGCAATGCTGCACGCCGTGAAAGCCCTGGGAAGCGCCCAGACCAACTTCGCGGGTGGTCAGGGCTTCTACAACTTCCTCACATTCATCGCCCCTTACTTTGAGGGCAAAGATTACGGAGAGATAGTCCAGCTCATGCAGATGTTCGTCTACGAGATGACGCAGATGATGGTCGCCCGCGGCGGCCAGCTCGTCTTCTCCTCGGTGCAGCTCACGCCCGGTGTTCCCAAGCTATGGCGGGACAAGCCTGCCGTTTATGCTGGAAAAGTCTGGAACGGCTCATCGCCCGAGGCTCCGCTCAAGACCTACGGCCAGTTCGAGCGGGAGGTCCGTCTGGCCTTCAAAGCGCTCATGGAGGTCATGCTCGCCGGAGACTACTGGGGCAAGCCCTTCAACTTCCCCAAGCCGGAGATCAGCATCGAGCCGGACTTCATGAAGGAGGACGAGGCATTCAATGCAGCGCACCCCGACCTGCCAACCTACCAGCAGCTCTACCTCATGACGTTCAAGCTGGCTGCTGAGTACGGCACGCCGTACTTCGACAATCAGCTTCCCGCATATCGCGGTGCGGGAGAGGGAATATCGTGCTATCAATGCTGTGCGTACCAATTTGCAGCCACCTACGAGAGCGACAGCCTGTTTGATGACAAGCTGTACTTTAAAGATGGCAAGCACTTCTCAATGGGCTCCTGGCAGGTTGTATCTCTCAACTGTCCTCGCGCCGCTTACCTCGCGAGGGGCGACGACGAGCTGCTCTTCGAATACCTGAGAGAGCTGATGGATACATCGGTTGAGATCTTCAAGGTCAAGCGCGAGTGGATGAACCAGATCATCAAAAACCACCGCATGCCCTTCGCCACCCAGCAGCCGCGCGACCCGCATACTGGCGAGAAAGGCAGCGTCGCCGTTGACCTGGAGGGGCTGGTCTATACCATCGGCGTGGTGGGCGTCAACGAGATGGTGCAGTTTCATACCGGAAAGCAGATGCATGAAGCAAAGGAGGCCTGGAAGCTGGCAGTGCGGGCCATGACCGAGATGGAGATCTACGCCAAGAAACTATCTGCGCAGCACGGCATGACCATTGCCCTGGCGCGCACGCCTGCCGAGACCACTGCCCAGCGTTTCGCGGTGTCAGACCTCATCCATGAGGAGTACCGGGATTATGCCGAGACGGTAGTCAAGGGCGACCTGTCTGCGGTAAAAAAGAACGTACAAAAGACGCGCGATCTGCCGGTTTACTACACCAACGGCACTCACCTGCCGCCCGGCGCCGACGTGACCATATTCGAAAGGGCAAAACACGAACACGTCTTCTTCCCCATAGTCGATGGAGGCAACATATTCCATATCTTCATGGGCGAAGCAACCCCAGACCCCCAGGGCCTGATGGACTTCGGCATGCGCCTGTCCAGAGAAACCCAGATCGGCTACTTTACATTCAGCAGAGATATGACCGTATGCCTGGGCTGCTCTCAGGTTTCGGGCGGGCTGAAAGAGCAGTGCCCGAATTGCGGGTCAAACGACGTGGACCATATAAGCAGAATTACAGGGTATCTCCAGGCGGTCAGCGGATGGAACAGCGCCAAACGCCAGGAACTGAAAGACCGAAAGAGATACAACGAACTGGCTTAGGCAAAAACGGCCTAACGAAAGGTATATATCAGATACACTAACAGTGGATTTGCCCTAGTAAGGCAAATTGGAGGAGTCTAATAATGCCCGCAGTTGTTAACAGAGAAGAATGCGTAAGCTGTGGAACTTGCGTCGAGGAGTGCCCGGAAGAAGCCATCACTCTGGACGATGAAGAAATAGCAGTAGTAAACAAGGAAAAGTGCACTGAGTGCAAGACATGCGTTGAGGCTTGCCCATCCGAAGCCATCAGCATGGAATAAATTGTAGCACTTAGTACATTTTTTTGGTTCTTTTTTATTTGTCATTGGATCGATTGCCTGCGGCACCATCTTCTGGGAGCGACTTGCATCACGGTTCTATTCTATCTCAGTTATGGTCTCGTGAAACTGCTCCCAGTCCAGTGTCGTGGCCACGCAGCCCGCCTTTAAGAGTAGCACCCCACGCGCTGGTATGCCATAGCTATGGCAGAGATCAAGACCCTCTTTTATCTCCATATGGCATCCGACGCCGACAATTGCTCGCGGCTGATATTTCTTGATTATCCTCTTATTGAAACTTGATCCGGGAACTATGAAGAAATGATACCCTAGACCCTCTGCATACTTCTTGGCCTCGCCGACGCCACAGCGCCCGCAGTTCACACACTTTATGCCATCCGGGGTGAGCTTGGCAGGACATTCCGTGCTGCGAACGCATTGGGGCATGAAGATGAACCGCATGGAGTATGGCACCTTCAGGAACTTCTTATTATTGATATAATTGCGAAGCCGCACACCCACGTCATCCACAATGCAATCCTCGGCCCGAAAGATCCAGAAGAGGGACGTTATCACATTCTCAAGGAGAATAATGCCCAAAAGCATGTACCTGGCAGCGAAGAAATTGCCTGTCTTGAAGGAATAGAGAACGAGCATGGATACTATTATGGACAAAATCAAGACCAATGCGGCCAATAGTACCACGGCTTCTCCTACGATGTAAAACAGCTGGTTTATGTACTCAGGAAACATGATAGTAGCCTAGAAAATCCCAATGCCTATAAATCAGTTGCCTATAATCTGCCTCCCGCCGGGCGGCGCAAGATTTTTATCCCAGCTAAGAGTGAGCATCTACACCTTCGCCTTTATGAAATTTAATGAGGACTATTAAGATGGCTAAAGTTCATAGCAGAAAAAAGGGTTCCTCTCGATCCAGACCACCCGCGAACCCAAAGGTACCGGCATGGTCTGATGTCTCCAAAGAGGAGCTGGAAAAGACTATCATGAAGCTGCACGAGAGCGGACTGCCTGCCAGCCGCATCGGCCTGACTCTGAGAGATCAATACGGAGTGCCGAGCACAAAGCTGCTTTTGGGCAAGAATATAACCGCATTTTTGAAGGAGAAGAACGCCCTGCCGGATATTCCTGAGGACCTCACCAACCTGATGAGAAAGGCTCTGCATGTACGCAAACATGTCAAGGCCAACAAGAAGGACATTCACAATAAGAGGTCCCTGAACCTCACAGAGAGCAAGGTCCGCAGACTGGTAAAATATTATCATGATTCCGGAAGATTGGCTCCGGATTGGACCTACTCGCCAGAGTCGGCTGAGATTCTCATTTCATGAAGCGGCTGGACAAAGCCGCCGAGGCCATTGCCAGGTCAATACTGCAATGTGACAGCATGCGGGTGATCTCGCATAACGATGCAGACGGGATCACCTCCGCAGGTCTGATCTGCAATGCCCTCCTGCGCGCAGGAATACCATTCCAGGCAAGCCTCGTAAACCGGCTGGATGAGTCCGCCCTTGTCGGGCTTGATGGGCCGGTGGTATTCTGCGATATGGGCAGCGGAAAGCCCGAGTTGATATCAAGCATAAAAGAAGATTGTTTTGTCCTGGACCATCACCGACCGGTGGGCAGACTGGAGTGCATGCACCTCAATCCCCATCTGTTCGGCATAGATGGTGCCTTTGAGTTATCTGCCGCAGGCACGGTCTATTCTGTGGCCCGCCATATGGGCGAGAACACCGATCTCTGCGGCCTGGCACTGGTAGGCGCTATGGGCGACCGGCAGGGCATGGTCGGCGCGAACCGGGCCATTCTGGAAGAGGCAATTGCCTCGGGGGCTGTGGAGACCAGAGCCGGACTGAAGATGTCGCAGGACGGCCCGGTCGAAGAGGTCTTTACAAATTGCATCGAGCCGCTCCTGGACTTTACCGGAGACTCAGAAAAGACCCGCCATTTTTTGGACGACTTAAAGATAAAAGGCAATGTTGAGAGCCTGGAAAGAGAAGACCTGGCCAGACTATGCACTGCCGTCACATTAAAGATGCTCATGCAGGGAAGCTTTGCTGCTGACTCGATCATAGGAGAGGCCATCCGCCTCAAGAACGAGGTGGTGGAAAATTCCCTGGAGATGGTGGAGCTGCTAAACGCCTGCGGCAACAGAGACGTTCCAGGATTAGGACTCACCCTCTGCCTGCGCGATAGGGGTGCACTCGACCAGGCAAGGAGCCTGGCCCGGGAGTACAAAGGCCACATCCGAAGAGAAATCGAAATGCTGCGAGAGCAGAATCGGACCCTGAAGAACATCCGCTACCTCAAGATGGCAAATCAGGAAGCGGGCGCAATTGTCTCGGGGCTGGGTATCAGGTACCTGTATACCGATATGCCGCTCATAACTCTCAATCATAAGGACGAGATAGTCAAGATCTCCGCCCGCGGGACAAAGCCGCTCATCTCCCGCGGCCTCGACCTGTCAATTGCCCTGAGGGAAGCTGCTGCGGCAGTCGGCGGAGCGGGCGGGGGGCATACCATCGCCAGTGGCGCTTCCATCCCGCCGGGCAGCGAGGACCGGTTCCTGGCCATCCTCGATGGGATTGTGGGCGAGCAACTTCATAAGCCTGAAGAGGATATCCCTGCGGCAGAGGATGCGCAGTGATAAGGACAAGTCTGACTTTTTGGGGAACACAAGCGGAGACCGTGGCCGAGGCGGTGAGGCCGGACAACCTGCCAAACATGAGCCTGCAGATAGACGCCGGACGCTTCCGCCTGCAATTTTCAAACGAGAAGATAGGCACACTGCTTTCCACAGTTGACGATTTATTGATGAACATTAAAATAGCGGAAGAGACACATTCTTGCGCGGAGGATAGATGAAATTTCATTTGGAGGCCAGCTTCCGGCTGAGCGCGGACGCTGATAAGGCCGAAGCGGCCATTTCGGACTTCTTTAAGAATGCCGGTCCAATTCTGCAGAAAGGAGCGCCTGAGGGTCAGGGTGCCAGGATTTCCGCCTGGAAGCTGGACGGCAGCAGGATAGATCTGGTCATAGATAGTGACCGGTATGTGCGGGCCCATGATGCGCTGCTCAGGCTGCGCAGGCCGCTGTCTGAGCTGTTGGGAAAAGGATTTCGCATCGGCGTGCGCGGCATGGAAATCAGCAAATTCGATATCGCAGTCGAATCGCAGAGGGCCATCGATCATAAGATACCCTACGTTCGAGAAATAAAATTTGAAGATGGCGGGCTGCTGCTATCCCTGGACGTCGGGCCGGATGGAACTCTCGGCCAGTCTGAGATGGAAAACCGCATCCCTGACAGGATAATCAGCCTTCTTGAAGATAAGCTTCAGAGCAGCTATGGTGGCAAGACAGAGCACTGGGAGTTGCTCTGGGAGAGCCCGGACCGCCCGCCCAAGTTCACCTCCGATCCCACAGAAGAGATGCAAAAGGCAGGCTGGATCAAGCACGGATCGAGCCGCGGCCAGTGGATCTACGGGCCAGAGGCAACACATGTATTCCGCACCTTCGAGAAAATCGTTCTGGAAGAGATAATAAAGCCGCTCAGCTATCGGGAGATGATCTTTCCCAAGCTGGACACATGGGATGTCTGGAAGAAGAGCGGCCATGCTCAGGGCGTCTACCCAGAGATCTACTTCGTCTGCCCGCCCAAGACTCGCGATCCGGCCTTCTGGGAAGAGGTCATGGACTACTACAAGGTAACCCATGAGGTGCCGCTCGAGCTGGTCAAAGAGAAGATCGATCTGCCCATCGGAGGCATGTGCTACGCCCAGTGCCCCACCTTCTGGGGATTTCTGCAGGGCATGACAATGCCTCGCGAGGAGCTACCGATCCGGGTATTCGATCGATCCGGAACATCCCACCGCTACGAGTCCGGTGGAATTCACGGCATCGAGCGGGTGGATGAGTTTCACAGGATAGAGATTGTGTGGCTGGGTAGCAAGGAACAGGTGCTCGCGGAAGCTGAGAAGCTGAAGGCCTGCTACAAGCATATCTTCGAGGATATTCTGGAGTTGCGCTGGAGGACGGCCTGGGTCACTCCCTGGTTCATGGCCCAGGAAGGAAAGACCGGCCTTGCCGAGATGTCGGGAGCGGGAACTGTAGACTACGAAGCTGTGCTGCCATACAACGGCAACTGGATTGAATTTCAGAATCTGTCGGTCAATGGGGAGAAGTATCCCAAGGGCTTCACAGTAAAGTCTCAGTCCGGCGAATCCCTCTGGTCGGGTTGCAGCGGAGTGGGTCTGGAACGCTGGGCTTCCGCTTTCTTAAGCCAAAAAGGATTGGATGCATCCAACTGGCCGGAAGAATTCCAAAAACGCATCGGAGAGATGCCAAAAGGGATCAGGTTTTTGTAAACCTGATCCTCAAGCGTTTTTCTTGATCTGAACGGAAATTATTACGTACTGCTTTTTCTCGTCGTTTGATCAAATGCCCTCTTTGTTGCCAGCAAGGTAGTCATCAACCGTCTTGCGCTGCGGCGCGGGCTTCACTGCCGTCTTTTCGGGCTTCGCTTTAGCATATGCGGCATCTGCCTTATCAGTATCGCCTAGCTCCGTGTAGACATCGCCGATGCTCTCCCAGGTATAGGTATTATCAGGATTCTGATCCAACGCCTGGGCGAGGATATCGAGCGCATCATCATATTTGCCCAGACGGGTTAGAGTTCTGCCTTTGCTCGTCAGGATATTGGAGGAATCAGGCTTGAGGTTCAAAGCCATCTCGTAATAAACCAGTGCCTGATAATAAAATCCAACGTTGTTCATGACGTCACCCTGACCTGCCCAGTCGTAGGCAGAGGTTGGGTCATCCTCAATCGCCCGCCCGAAGCAGCCAAAAGCCACATCGTTCTGGCCTGCGGTGACCAGATCGGCGCAATCGACACCCGCACTACTTTCCAGGGGGAAATCCTTTGCAGTGCAAAGGCTCACCAAGGACAGGCACAGGAGACAAAGCATAATTCCCCTTGAAAGAGACTTGGTCCAGCTTATCATTCCCAACACCTTCGAGATTTGTTCTTGATCATTAGTTAGCGCTCTCAATATATCAATTCTCTCAAGACCGGCAGATGTAATGGATCAGGAAAAATCTTTAGCCTAAAAATGCCGATGGAAAGGTGAGAGAATGTCTGAGAGGTATATTTCATGGCCAGCTACAACCAGATGCCCGAGGATGTTCTGCAGGATCGCGCCCGCGCCGCTCTCGCCCGCCTGAAGGCCTGCGACCTCTGCCCCAGGCGCTGCAGAGCCGACCGCTCCTCCGGAGAGGTGGGATTCTGCCGGAGCGGGCGAAAGGCCCGCGTAGCATGCTATGCCCCGCACTTTGGCGAGGAAGCGCCCCTCGTCGATCGCGGCGGTTCGGGTACTATATTCTTTTCCGGCTGCAACCTCGCCTGCGTCTTCTGCCAGAACTACGAGATCAGCCAGGAGGACCAGGGCACAGAAGTCGACGCTCCGGCACTGGCGAGCATGATGCTGGAGTTGCAGGAGCTGGGCTGCCACAACATCAATTTCGTTACCCCCACACATGTCCTCCCCCAGATACTGGAGGCTCTGCTCCTCGCCAGGGCGGATGGGCTCGCCCTGCCTCTGGTCTACAACAGCGGCGGCTATGATTCAGTGGAGACTCTCCGCTTGCTGGATGGAATATTCGATATCTATATGCCCGATGCAAAGTACGGCTCAGACGAGCCGGCCCTCGCATACTCCTGCGCGCCGGGCTACACGAAAATCATGAAAGCGACCATCCGGGAGATGCACCGCCAGGTGGGCGACCTGGTCATTGACGAGGACGGAATCACCCGACGCGGTCTGCTGGTGCGCCACCTCCTCCTCCCAGGTGATGCTGCGGGAGCAGCAGAGGTGATCCGCTTTCTCTCTGAGGATATCTCGCTAGGCACTTACCTTAACATCATGGACCAGTACCGGCCTGAGTTCAATGCATGCCGCATTCCCGAGCTGTGCAGACCTGTCAGCCGGCAGGAGTATGCGCGGGCCCTGAAAATGGCAGCTGAGGCTGGGCTCATCCGAGGACTGGCAATGCTTTAAGTTCAGGCAGCAACAACACTACTAACAGATGATTGCTTTCGAGTACCTGGAGCACACCGCCGATATTAAATTTCGAGCCTATGGAAAGACGGCGGAGGAGATGCTCAGTAACGCCGCCGCTGCTCTCTTCAATTGCATGGTCCGGCCGGAGACAATTGCCGTCAAAGAGACCTGGAGAGTAGAGCTACAGGCGGAAGATCTGGAGGACCTGGCCTACCAGTGGCTCTCGGAGATAGTATTTCTCTTTGAAACGGAATCCAGCGTCTTTTCCACCTTTTCCGTCAGACTGGAGCAGAATGCCACGGCCTTATGTCGTCTTCAGGCAGAGATCGGCGGAGAGAGAATCGACCTCTTGAGGCATGCCTTTGCAAATGAGGTCAAGGCCATCACCCGGCATAAGTTCGGCATCAAGAAAAATGATGTGTGGTGCATTCAGGTTATTTTGGACGTGTGATTTATGGCAGATATTAGCAGGATCGACGATAACATTTACGAGGTGCCTATCGGTTACCGCCCCGGCATGCGCGTGCCCGGGCGGGTCTTTGTCTCCGCGGCGCTCAGGGAGATGGTGGAGCCGGGAACTATCGATCAGGTGGCAAATGTTGCCAGCCTGCCAGGCATTGTCAAGTACTCCATGGCCATGCCGGATGCTCACCTGGGCTACGGATTTCCCATCGGCGGAGTGGCTGCCTTCCGAGAGGAGGGCGGCATCATCAGCCCGGGAGGAGTGGGCTTTGACATCAACTGCGGAGTGCGACTGCTGCGCTCCGATCTGCGGGCGGAGGACGTTTCGCCGCGCATCAATACCCTCATCGATGCCCTCTTCGAGGCCATTCCCTCCGGCCTGGGTGCCACGGGCCGGCTGCATGCTACCGACCAGCAGCTAACCGAGGCCTTTGTGAATGGCTCCCGATGGGCGGTTGAGGAGGGCTACGGGGTGGAGGCGGACCTCACCCACTGCGAGGAGAGCGGACGCATGCAGGGAGCCGAGCCGGGCCAGATAAGCGCAAAGGCCCGCAAGCGGGGCAGGCCACAGCTAGGAACCCTGGGCAGCGGCAATCACTTCCTGGAAATTCAGAAGGTGGAGGAGATCTATGATGAGGCAAAAGCAAAGCAGTTCGGTCTCTTCAAGGGCCAGATCACAGTCATGATCCACTGCGGCTCACGGGGAGCCGGCCATCAGATTTGCACCGATCATCTGGAGGTTCTCAACAAAGCGGTGAAGAAGTACAACATCGATATTCCCGACAAGCAGCTGGCCTGTGCGCCTCTGGGATCGCCCGAGGCGAACAATTACTTCGGGGCAATGGTCTGCGCGGCCAACTATGCCTGGGCCAACCGGCATATCATCGCCCACTGGACACGAGAGGTCTTCGAGAGATACTTCCCGGGCGCAAAGCTGGATCTGGTCTATGATGTGGCCCACAATGTGGCTAAGATCGAGGAGCACCAGGTGGACGGAAGACGGGAGCGGCTCTATGTGCACCGCAAAGGAGCCACGCGGGCCTTCGGACCCAGCAGGAGCGAGGTGCCTCCGGCCTACGCGGATATCGGCCAGCCGGTGCTTATACCGGGCAGCATGGGAACGGCGTCCTACGTTCTCTGCGGCAATGACCGGGCGCTGGACTTGACCTTCGGATCTGCCTGCCACGGCGCGGGGAGAGTCATGAGCAGAAGCCAGGCCCTGAAGCAATTCACCGGCCAGGATGTGAAAGCTGCTCTGAACCGGGACGGCATTGTGGTCAGGGCAACATCGCCGGGAATGCTGGCCGAGGAAGCACCCCAGGTCTACAAGCCCTCAGGAGACGTGGTGGACGTGGTGCATAACCTGAAGATCGCCACCAAGGTAGCAAGGCTGGTGCCAATGGGAGTGTCAAAGGGATGAGACTTCGGGCCCCACGTGCTACGATTAGCGGATTCAACTTTTTTCAAGATGATTCAATGATATCGCCAGCCAGAACCTCTTTCTGCTGATTTAGGACATGATGGTAGATACCAAGAGTTTCTTCATCATGTGCGAGGAAGTATATTCGTTCTATCACAGAAAGGGGATTGGATTCCAGGTAGGCAATGGCAGATTCAATCAACTCGGGGATGATTTCTCTTGATTTTCCCCCACCAGTTCCAGTCCCCAATGGAGGGAACAGGATTGTTTTAAGTCCCTCATCCTTGAATTTGGATGAGTCTGTCTCGCTGAGCACGGCAGTGACGCAAGATCCGACATTTGCAATCGGCCGATATCCATGACCAACCATGCCTTCAACGGAAGCCACATGGAATATCTTCTTCACGTTATGAGTTTTTTCCAGTTCTCCAGAGCCAGTAGCAATCACCATAGCTGAAGGCACTGATTCGTGATGGCCCATTACTCCGGAAAGCTCATTGGCAATAGTGTCCTCTTCAACATGTCCTGCAGAATCCCGACGTGCTCCAAGATATCTAATAATGCTTGAAATTGACCTATCAAAAAAGCGAGCCATCTGCATATTGGTATTTTCGGAGTTGACCCAGATATCTGCCATCTTGACACCTCGAATATCTCCAGTTACTATGCATATTTTTTTTTGTGGCACTTTTTTTAATGAGAATTCAAATACATCGCATTTCTTGATTCGATTCGAGGCACAATTGATTGAGATCCGATCTCCGAGCACCTCATGCACAAGGCTATCGGTATTCTGAAGTCTCAATCCATTTGATACGAACTCGGCGATCTGTTGTTTCGCCTCTTCCGCAGATTTAAGGTTCTCGTGATCATAGTTGATTACACGAAAGCCGCTAATATTGAAAGGATTATTAGTGCCCTTATGACGTATAAGCACGGTGACGTGCTTGCGCAAGGCATGCCGTGCCCCAAGCTCATAGAATACATTTGGATTTAAAGTTGTCAAATCCACAATAGCTACCTCATCGCCGAAGATATGCTCTACCATAGCCGAATGAATCCATCCCGCTTCAGAGATCTCATCGCTGCGGAAGCAATTGATCTTGAACTCTCTAATATTTTCCACAGCGGGTTTGATAAGATAGTCATAGACCATATCAAAATCGATAGTCTTTCCGCTTACATCCTGTTTTTCGCCAAATGGCATTATGATGAAGCATCGTGCTTCACGTATCTTATTCATATTCCTCACCTAAATCATGCCTTGCTGAGGTTATGGTTTTCCGCGCAGAGCAATGCGCCTCTGAAGCCATAGAAGCGCTAGAATTGTCTTTGCGTCCTGCATGCATCCTTCTGAAAGACAGGCATCCAGTTCATCTAGAGATATCTCCACCGTTTGTATATCTTCATTTTCATCTGGAGAGCCGCCACCGGATCCTTCTTTGCCCTTATTCACCACTTCTGCATAATAGGCCCAGATGCGCTCGGAAGTACCACCGGGTGACACATAGAATCTAGCTATCGGCTCGATCGTCTCAATGCGATAGCCAATCTCTTCGAATACCTCCCGACGAACCGCCACCTCAGGATCCTCGTCCGGCCCAAGAGATCCGGCCACAACTTCTGTGATCCAGCCGGGCCCTTTTTCAAGAGTAGGGTATTTGAACTGATTCACCAGCAGAACTTTCCGAGTATCCCTATTGAAGACGAGGGCAGCAACTGAATCTCCACGTTCGAAGCTAAGTCGGCGTACACAAGGGCTCATGCTACCATCAAATTTTTCATAGGATAGCCTGCTTTCATCTATCCTAAAAAAGTCATCGAATATTCGATTTTTCGTATCAATAATTACTTTCCTGTTCATACGAGATCTATCCTTATTCATTCCAGTCCCAATCCCTTCAGAAGCTACCGGCAATTGAGAAATTGATTGATCTTGGCCTTAATATTTTCCTTAAACATCTTGCTCATTCTATTAGTCATTATGCGCAAATCAGATCGGTTCAATCCAAATATCACGAAAGATACTCAGGTTTGGGCCGAAAATTCATATATTAGATGGTCGAGGTGAGACGTCCTGTGAATAAACGCATAACTACCATCCTAAAGGCCGAAATTGAGGTACGGGAAAGATGAACCTGCGCGTCGTCCTTGTAGAGCCCCTCTACGATGGCAATGTGGGCTCAGTTGCCCGTGCCATGAAAAACTTCGGCTTTTCTGAGCTGGTGCTGGTCAACCCATGCAAGATCGAAGACTTTGGACTGGCCATGGCTTCGCACGCCAGAGACGTTCTCATGATGGCCCGGTCCTTCACCACCATCCAGGAGGCACTGGCAGGAGCCGACCTGGTGGTGGGGACCACAGGAAAGCGGCTGGACGAGGCTCAGCATCACCTGCGCCTGCACCTGCGAGTGCCCTGCCTCACCTCCAGGGAGCTGGCAAAAAAGCTCAGCGGAAAAGAAGGGACCGTGGCCCTGCTCCTGGGCAGGGAGGATTGCGGCCTCAATTCCGAGGAGCTGGCCCTCTGCGATATGCTGGTCTCCATTCCTACGAGTAGCGACTATCCGGTCATGAACCTCTCCCACTCCGCTGCCGTGCTCTTCTACGAGCTGGCCCAGGCAGAGAGCGAATGCGCGGATGGCTGCAACGTTGAGATGGCCAGTGGAGAGACCCTGGCTCTGCTACGGGAAAAGAGTGCACAGCTTCTCAAAGAGACGGACTACCCGCCGCACAAGGTGGATTTTACGCTGCTCATGCTGCGCCGAATCCTGGGCAGGGCGGAGCTGACCCAGAGAGAAGCGCGCACTCTTCTAGGACTGATCAAGAGAATGCGATGGAAGATAGCATGCAGAGAGATGCGGAAATGATAGCTTCTCGGATGATATGGTGCAGCCCAAATTTTTTGCCGACGGGAAAAAATAGGCACTGGGGGCCAATAGCCCCTGTGCATTTATAAAAGGACTACTCTGAAATCTCCACGAGTCCGCTGTCCAGATGGTAGCAAGCGCCCACTATGGTGAGATTGCCTTTCTCGACTGCCTCGGACAGGATGGGCTCGGAGGTG